>QKDL01000082.1 GCA_003252105.1 Arcobacter sp. | reverse complement strand
GTATCTGTATCAGTATCAGATTCTAATCTAGAACCTCTTTCTGTAGGAACTACTGGAGTTAATTCTTGACCTCTTGTTTCATCTATAAATAAAGTTGCATCACTAGCTGTTTCACCTGCTGCAGCTGCATCTAATGCTTCTGCTAAAGCTCCAAAGTTATCAATAATAGCACCATCATTTTCTGCCATAGTACTATTAGAAAAATCTTCTTTTAAAATATCAATAATTTCAGAAGAATTAAAATCTGGATTAGTAATAGCCTTAGCTATTTCTGCTTCACCTTCTGCTGTTGTAGATACCCCTAAAGCAGTAGTTAAAGCAAAGGCATCAGTAGGATTATTGTTTTTAATCATATCAGCCATGTTTTCCAAATTAACTTGGATTCTTTGACCAGCATCTGATAAAAATAAATTTATCGATGATTCATCTCCCGATAAAGTAAAGGTATACCCATCCGCTCCCACGAAATAGAATTGTTCCCCATCTAAGGGTTGAAATTTCATTCCATTTTCAACTACTCTTTCTTCTATTTCTGCATTTGTGTGTCTAATTATTAATTTAATCATTTTGTCAACCTTATTATAGACTTCTATATTCCTAAGTATAAATTAAAAAAGTTGCTAGGAAGTCGCTTTATAAAAAATATTTAGAAATTATATATTATATTCAAAATAATGACCAAATTTATCACTACCTAATTTTACTTGAGCATCGAAAATATCGGTACTTATTTCATGACTTCTTAATATATCTCTAACATGAAAAAATTCTTTTTCATTTACAAATCTAGGTGTAAAGTCTGTAGCCATATTATCAACTAAAATAGGATATATAATCATTTTTTTAACAAATTCATCATTTATATTTTGTACATTTAATCTAGCAATAAAGCTATATGGTGGTAATCTTCTTCTTTTATATTCACCATTTCCATTAATTAAAAAATTACCAATACTATATATTATTAATTTATTTTTATAATATTCAATCTCTTGAATCATATGAGCACTATGTCCAACTATTAAATCAACACCTGCAGAGATTAACTCTTCCCCTTGTTTTTGTTGAGTAAAAGTTCTCCAAACATAATTTGGTCCCCAATGTGGTGAAACAATATACATCAAATCTTTATCCAATGTTTTATATTTTTTAATCTGTGCTGCAATTTTCTTTAAACTCTTTTTATTTACTCCTGGCACATTCCCTTTTGCATAAAAACCATAATTATCAGAAGCAACACCATAATTATACGAAGCACTTATTGCTGCTCTAAAAGTTTTTGTCCCCAATTTTTTTTCAAATATTATAGGTCTTGCAGCTTCCTCTTCATTTCTTCCACCACCAATATATTTTATCCCAGCATTTTCTAAAGCATTAATAGTATCAATTAATCCAGCTTTACCATAATCAACAGCATGATTGTTTGCTAACATTGCAGTTGTAATATTTAGCTTTTTAAATGCTGCAATAGTTCCCTCTTCTCTTGCTGAATACAAATGAGTTTTTTCTGTTCCTTTTAAAGGTGATACTTCTATATCAGTAATAGAACACTCTAAATTCATCAAGGTTTCATCAGCATCACCTAAAATCTCTTCAAAATTTTTTCCAAAATGAAAATACCCTTTCTCTTCTAATATATTATGTTGTCCCTTTTTAGCTCTTAATCTCATATGCCATTCACCAAAATAAGTATCTCCTAAAAAAAAGATATCTACATTATTATCTGATTTCATGTTTTTCTCCCATAGCATATATCTTTGAAGCTAATTCCTTAAGCCAAATACGATGATTTCCCTTCATAAATATTATATCTCCATCAGCTATATCATTTAAAAACTCTTCTTCAATATCTTGATATTTATCTCCATGCTTTATTAAAATTGATTTATCTTTAAGTTCTTCGTGTAAAGGTTTAGTAAATTTTCCAACCGTATAAAGCCTGTCTACTTTAGCACTTTCTATTAAAGGAGCTAAATCTTTATGTGCTTGTTTTGATATTGAACCTATATTCATCATCTGACCAATTACTGCAATTTTTTTCCCATTTTTTTGAGGATTTAATTTTGCAAAATCTTTTAATGCAGAGGTATACCCTAACATTGAACCTCTATGAGAATGATCATAAAATCTAAACTTTTTATTAGAAGTTACAACCTCATTTAGACCTCCCATAGTATCCATACTTTTGAAATTTATAAATTCGGCAGCAGCTTTTTTAACATCATATCCAAGATAATGAATAGTAAGTAGTGGGGCTAAACTTGCAACAGGTACATAGTCTCCTAATAATGGAACTTTATAAGATATAGTTTGCCCTTCAATCTGGGCAACGATATCCCAGACCAATTCATCTTGATCAAAAGTTGCATCTATCAATCTTGCATTACATTTTTTTCCAGAACCAAAAGTTTTGATATCTACATATTTTCTTCTATATATCTCTTCTCTTAACTTATCATATTTTTTACTATCTGCATTAACTATACAAATCCCTTTAGGATGTAAAGAGTTTACTATCGAAGCTTTATTTTTTATCATATTTTCAACTGAACCATGAGTAGATACATGAGCTAAACCAACTTGAGTAATAACACAAATATTTGGTTTAACTATATCACTTCTAGTAACTCCAACATCAGGCCCTGCTACTGATGCTTCAATTATCTCAACTTTATCATCTTTTGAGATACTTGCTAAAGAGCACATGATAGGTACATTCAAATTTGAACTATCTAGTTTTGCATGTACACTTATTTGTTTTGATAAAAGAGAATATAGTTGATTTTTAAATCCTGTTTTACCTTCTGTTCCAGTTACTAAAACTCTTGGAACTTTGATATTATCTCTAACATAAAAGGCAATATTTTCTAAGGCTTTTTTACTATTTTCTACAACAAGTAACGGTTTTGTTATAACCTTTACTAAGTCTTTATTGGTAATTACAGCTGCACTAGCTCCATTTTCAAATATTGTTCCTAGTGATTTTTCTGTATTTGAGATTTTTTTACCCCACTGTTCAGGATTTGTAGTAAAACATATATCATCTTTTTCTAATCTAGTAATATTTACTCTTATTCCATGAAATTCAATATTCTTTTCTAAGTTATACCATTTACCTCCAGTTATTTCAGAAATCATATCTGAAGTTAGGTACATCTTTTTATTACTCATCCCTTTTGCCTTTTATTTTTATACAATACTTGGCAAAAGTTTAACAGTTTTATACTTAACAAATCGCAATTAAATAATTTAATTTAATACAACCTTATGCCAATATAATATAGAATATTTTTTCAGGAGATTTTGCAATGAGTAATTTGTCAATATTAAAAAAGATTGACCCAAAACAGTTATATAGATTGTTTATAGATGGAAGATTTTATACATCTGAACATGGTTGGGAAAATTATGAAAAAAGAGAACCAGGAAGTATAGAAGGTATGAGCCTTGCTTACTCTTATATGGTTGATAATTTTGATTTAAAATATGGTATTGATATTAACTACCTTTGTAAACTACATGACTTAACTATCTCAAAAATTGCTCCTCGTGCTAGAAAAAACAGATACCCTGGGGAGATAAGACAATTTCGAGTATCCTTTTTATTAAAACCTAGAACATGCTCCATTGATGGATTAAATGAACTTATTGAAAAAAGAGGGATGGAAGATAGCTTAAAAGATTGTGAAGCTAATAATTATAAAGATGTTGCAGATGTTTATAAAAGAGTTACTAAAGGTGAAAAAGTAAGATATGCTGCACCTATGGGAAAACTTTCAGAAGAGATTTTTCAAGCTATGGTAAATAAGTCTCCAGAAGAGACTTATCAAAGAGGAAGAAAAATCGTACAAAAAAATATCACTCAAGTTATAAACGAAATAATTGAAGAATACAACGATAAAATAGATTTTATACCAAAAAATGAAAAACCATATTTTCTTGTAGATATTGTAAAAAGACTTATTCGTGTGCACCCATTTGTTGATGCAAATGCAAGAGTATTTATAAGTATTTTATTAAATCATCTACTTATGTATCATGGTTTTTTTCCAACAATATTAGAAGAACCAAGTATTTTTGATGCAAGAACAACTGATGAGATTTTAATAGAGATAAAAATTGGACAAAATCTAGTTAAACAATTAATAAAAGAACCTCACTCTAGATTTTATGGTCATTCAATAGATGATGAAAATGAAGAACACCATAAACAAATTTTAGAACTAATGTCTAAATTTATAAAAAAAATAGAAAGTATAAATTAGGAAATATATGCAAACACTTATTTTAAATAATAAAAATACAGATGAGATACCAAATTACAATCTTTTTAGCTTTGCAGCTAACTCATCTTCATCTATTATCTTAGATTCAACTGATGAAATAATAATCGACAAAGGGAAACTATACTCTAAAGGGGAGTTCAACTTTATAGAACTTGAAAAAACAATTGAAGTTTTTCCATCTTTTGTAATCTTTACACAAAAAGATGATGAAGAGAAACTAAAAGAGATACATAAATCAATATTAAAATGGCACCCTTATTGCCATGAGATGTTTTATTATGATAAAAACTTTGATGAGTTTTTTTCCACTTATCTAAAAAAACACAAAATAAAAGAAAAAGAGTCTAATGCAGAAGCTTATGTTCATATAGCTTCATTAAAAGATAGAATCATTGAAGTTTATAAGTTAAATATACTTGATAACTCTTTAGAAAATATCTCTACTCATATAAGTGAACAATTAAAATATAAAATGAGTAATATATATAATGCTTTAGTTGGAAGTTTAGATCTAGATTTAGAAACTCAAATTGATAAATCTATCTATTTAAAAGTATCTTTTTTTGTAAATGCCAACATAGATATTGAATTAAGTTTGAAAGAGTTTGAAGTAATCAATTTAGAAAACTTTAACTTAGTTCCTAAATTTAACGAACATCTAAACTTAATCTATAATTGCTTAATGCAAATAAAAAGAGATAGAAATACTGAAGTTGGATCAAATAATAAAAACTATATAAGAGCTTGCAAAGAGTTAAATGTAGATTGTGAACCAATTACTAGAAATATGTATTTTCTTAAAAAAGATGGTAAAAAAGCTGTATATATCCCATATCATAGAACTGTTCAAAATAAAACTGCCATAAATAATGCTAAATCAAAAGTTCTAACAAATGAGATTTTAGAAAAAGCAGGATTAAAAATAAGTAAACATATAAATATAAGTATTGACAAAATAGATACAAACTTTATAAACACTACTTTTGAAGAATTAACTGCTCCTTTTGTTATAAAACCAACAGATCAATCAGCTGGTTATGGAGTGTTTTTAAATGTAAAAAACAAAACTATTTTTAAACTTACAATGGAAGAGTTAAAAAAGCTTGAAAAAGTTGACCAGTTATTAATCGAAGAGCAATTTGATGGAACTCTTTATCGATTTTTAGTAATTGACAATAAAGTTGAAGCTGTTTTAAAAGCAAATTACCCTGAGATTTGTGGTGATGGTAAAAATCCATTAAGAGTATTAATACAAAAATATAACAAAACAAATAGACGAAAAATCAAATTTGATAATAGTACAAAAGTGTATCTAAAATCTATGAATATAACTTTAGAGACGGTTTTAAAACAAGGAGAAACAATAATAGCATCCTTGAAGAAAAATGGTGATGTAATACAAAATGTTACAAACTTTATAAATGAAAAATATAAAAAAATTGCCCTAGAAGCAAATAAAGCCATAGGACTTAAAATAAATGGCGTTGATATGATGATATCAAAAGATGGAGATTATAGAATTATTGAGTTAAATCCAGTACCAGCTCTTTATCCTCATTTAGAGCCAAACTACGGGGATTCTTTAGATATTTTTAAAAAAGTTATTGAATATGTTTTGGATAATGCTTCAAATGAAAATTATGACTGCTCTGAAATATATAATTATCATAACTAAAGGAGATTTATGAAAAATGAAGCATTTTTAACACCTGAAAAAGTTGCTAAATATACTGATGGGACTTGGTTTAATCTAAATGATGATTTAAAATTCACAGGTGTAAGTTATGCTCAATATATAAAAGGTAACATCTACTTTCCTATTAATAAAGATAAAAGAGACTTACTAAATATCCAAAAATATATTGATTCAGGAATAAGCGCTGTTGTTTTAGATAATAAAGAACTTATCGATAAAATATCTGTACCTGTATTATTAGTAAAAAATATAGCAAAAGCATTTAGTAATACAGCAAAAGGTGTTAGAAAAGAAGGTAATGCTAAAACTGTTTTAATAACAGGGACAGAAGGAAAAACAGGAACAAAACTTCAACTACATCAATTATTAAAAAATCAAACAAAACTTCATACTGTATTAAACAGTCAAAACAATCTTAACTCTGTATATAGAACCATTGCTGATTTAGGAAAAGATGATAAAGTAGAATTAGCAGAAGTAGGATGTGGAGCAGCTACTGGACTAAATAGACAAAGGGGAGAGATAGTTAATCCTGATATATGTTTTTATACTCAAATAGGTTTAGCACATATGGATTTTCATAAAACTTTAGAGCAACTTTTAGTAAATAAAGCTTCTGTTTTAAAAGGGCTAAAAGATGATGGTATATGTATAGTAAACTCTACAATTGAATGTTTTGATTTATTTATTGAAAAAATAAATCTAGAAAGACCAGGGGTAACTATATTAACTTATGGATTAAGAGATGAAGACACAGCAAAAGTATTAAGTAAAACTTTTAATCTAGAGACAAAGTCTTGGAAAATCAAAGCCGATATAGAGGGTGAGATTGTTGAATATGAACATCCACTTTTCCATCAGTTTATTCCAATTATGAGTGCAGGTGTTTTATTGGTTGTTAAAAGATTAGGTTTTGATATACAAAAAGCATCTAAAGAGTTTGTCAATTTTACAGCTTATGAAACAATGGGTCAATTACTTGAAATAAAAAAAGAATCAGGTAATTTTTTCTTTTACAATCAAAGTAGAAGAGGAGGAGGTATAAATAGTATTGTATCATCTTTCAAAGATTTAGAAAACTTTGATGTAAAAGGTAAAGTAGTAGCTCTATTTGGAAGTATGTCAATTAAAGAGGATGAAAAAAACACCTATGAACTACATAAAGATACGGCAGAATTAATTAATAAAAGCAATATCTCAAAACTTTATACAACGGGACCACATATGGATATTGTTATTGATAATCTTAGTGATAAATCAATCTTTATCAAACACACAGAAAAAGCAGAAGAGTTATTAGATGAATTATTATCCAATTTAAAAGAGGATGATTTACTTTTTATAAAAGGTCATGCTTCACTAAATCTTACAAAACTAGCAAAAATGATTTTAAATCATGAATCAATATCCCATGATTATAAAATCCGAAAAGGACTTATAAGTATTTAGTTCTTTTACAAAGTTATTTGTAAAATATTTCCAACATCCTCTTTCTTTGAAAGAGGATAGTAGTTATCAGAATTATCTAACTCTATCCCAACTCCAAAATAAAACTTATTTTTATCCACTTCAAAAGATCTAATCATATTTCTTGTTTTAAATGAGATGATTTCTTTAGGGGAATTTAAAAGCTTATTTATATCAAAAGCTAAAACTTTATGTGTATAGATAAAATCTTTGTAAAAATCTACCAATACATATAATTGATTATTTTTCTTCACTAAATCAATTACTCTATAGTTTTTAGTATTAAGTTTTTTTGTTTCAATCTCTTTATTTTTTGATTGAATTAAATATAAACCCAATGTTTCTGGATTTTGTACTCTTCCAAAATACTGACCTATATAAATTGTTTTATCCAAATCCAATTGAAGTTTTTTATAGATATTTATACTTTTATTTTCAAACTTAGTATCAGGGAAAAAAAACTCTTTTGTAAATAGTTTATTTGCTTTGAATTGTGTATTTATATACTCACTAACTGCAATGTTATCTTTATAAAATTTTGAGATAGAAAACATTCGATTGTTAAGAACAATTAAATCAAAGATTTTTGAACCATACCCTTGCACATCGTAATTTTTCCAACTATCTGCCATATCTTTTGATACCCCAATAGAGGGTTTAAACTTTTTATTTTCATAAATACTATTTGCAGTAAAAAGCTTATTATCAAAATATACAATATCATAAGTATGTACAGTATTTGGGATTGTTCTTTTTTGTACCCATTTATTATCAAATTTATTTTTTATATAAATATTTCCAAAGCTCCAATTTTGAACAGGGTCATGACCAGGTATCATTAAAAAGTTTCCAAGCTCTAAGAATCTATTTATTTTTTCCTCTTTAATATATCTAGAATCAGCTATTTCTAACTGATTGGTTATAGGGTTTAGTATAATTACTGGAACTGGGCCTGCATTACATGAGGGAGGTTTATTTCTACTATTTCCTATACCTAGATAAATTTTGTCTTCAAAAAGTTTCATATCCCAAATATTTCTTGCAAAAGTTGTATCATCTTTACATTTTTTATCAGTTGAAAATTTGATATCTAAACTATTTTTTATAATTTTAATATCCAAATTATTTTCAAATACTTTACTTACCTTTGAATTTTCATTTGGATTTTCTTCTAAATATCTATCTAATAATTTAACAAATTGATTTAACTCTTTATTGTTTTTATATTCTGAACAAGAGTTTTCTAAAGTGCTTTTCAAAGCTATAATCATATATCTATCTTTTATTTTTGACTTTTTTAAAGATTTTGGCCAATTATATTTATCCATGTCTGGATACAAAGATTTTAATTGTTCAGTTGCTATATCATTTTGAATATTCAAACTATCAAACATACTTTGCATAAAATCTAAGCCATAAAGATAATTATCTGAAAATATTTTCTCATCATTGTCTAAAATATATTTACTATTTATATCAATTTTATTAGGTATATTAAGCTTATCACTTTTAGAACAAAGTTTAGTGATTCTATTCCAAAACCAATTTGCACTATATGCTTTAGTTAATACACTTTTATTAAAATCATCCAAATTTTTAGGTAATACTTTGTCTTTACCAACACCTTTTCCTAAAGCTGATTCAAACCATACAGCACTAGCTTCTGTAAACCAACTATTTAAAAGTCTTGTACTTGAATATTGATAAGCATGAAAAATCTCATGTGGTACAGATTTTTTAAGTCTTCTTCCTGGTTGATGGACTCTCATCAATATCGATTTTCCATCTTTTATATTGTTTTTTTGAATTATTGTATATCTTATATTGTTTCTATAGCCAGAAAAATATGCACTTCTTTTTCTAGGTTTGGTACTATTACTTATTATAATGTCTAAAAATTTTATATTTTGAGCATTGTACATACTCTTTTTTTCACTAAACAAATCAAAACCATAACTATCAAGTAATATTTTTGTAGATATTGCTTCTGTCATAACATCTTCGATAAAATCTGGAATTAAATTCTTATTTAAATCTACTTGGAATTTTGGAAGCAAAGCATGCTCCCCTTGCATGGTATAAAAGATTCTAACATTATCGTATAAAAATAAGTTTTCAAAGTTTTTGTATTCAAAATAAAGCTTTTTTTTATCTTCATCTAACTTTAGATTCTCAACTGTATCAATTACTAAAGTTCCTTTATTGCCATCGTTTATACCATTTAACTTAATATTATTTATAACTAAGCTCTCTTTTGCATAAACAAAATTTATAAAAAGGATAAAAAAAGATAAAAAAAGCTTTTTCATAATCATCCTATTGTTCTAGTATCTATTTTTTACGTACTCTTTAATTCTTTCATAATCTTCTATATAATCAACTTCAGCCCAAAAATTAGTTGCAACATCATTTATATATACATTTTTACCCTCATCAACTGTTCTATATATGATATCTTCCCACCAACAATTGTAATCTTCATTAACAACTGCATCAATAACACCTTGTCTAAAAAGCGTAATATAATCTTTATTGATTCTACCAATTCCAACATACTCACCTGTAGTTTGCTCGTTTGTTAATTGTTTACCATACTTTTTTAAAAGTTCCCCATCCCAATTAAATCTATAATCAGCATCTTCAATTCTTGTACTATCACTTAACATCAATGGTGATCTTTTATCTTCCAATAATATATCAAGAATCTTTTCTTCCATGAAAACATCACCATTCATAATCATTATATCATCATCAGGAGTTAAAAAATCTCTTGCAAACCAAACTGATGAGATAGAGTTTGCTACTCTAAAAAACGGATTAAAATATCTAACATAAGAATACCCTTCTAATGCTTGATGGATATATCTCTCTTGGTATCCTGTAACAATTGCAATATCTTTTATACCCTTTTTTTTGAATAACTCAAAAGTATGAGAGATTAATGGTTTTCCATCTATATCAACACAACATTTCGGTTGTCCTTGAAGATGTCTACTTATCCTACTTCCAACACCAGCTGCCATGATTAAAACTTTCATTATACTCCCCTTTTTTTGTTATAAATTTCATATAAAGAATCGATTAAAACATCAACATATTCTTTTGTCATATTTCCCATATGAGAAACTCTAAATATTTTATCTTTCAACTCTCCCCCATTTGGAGCAACTATTACATTAAATTTTTCATCTAACTCTTTTACAATTTGTGTTGCACTTTTTCCATCTGTTGGAGTTAAAGTTGTCATCGCATTTGGCATAAAATCACTAAAACATTTTAAAGGTAAAGCTTCTATCTCTTTTCTAAAATACTCTGCAATCTCTTTAGCTTTTAAAATCTCTTTTTCAATACCTGTATTTACGATTTGTTCTAATCTTGCATGTAGTTGTAAGATAATTGTAACTGCAGGAGTAAATGGTGTTTGCCCCCTTTGTCCATCTTTTAAATAACTATTAAAATCAAAATATAATTGATGTTTAGGATTAATTTTATTTATAGCTTTTGGTGAAAGAATAACCATACTAAGACCAGGAGGAAGAGCTAAACCTTTATGAGAACTTATTATTAAAGCATCTATATTTTGACTTTCCATATCTAACTTATCAGTAATAAACATACTTATTGCATCCACTATAAAAAGCATTTGATTCTCTTTTGCAAATTTTGATACAGAATCTAGATTATAAAAAGTTCCAATTGATGTTTCATGAGCATTTATAAGTAAAGCAGTAGAGTTTTTATATTTATCTAAAACAGTTATATCGCTAAGGTTTGTATCTTTAATATTTACACCTACATGTGCTAGTTTATGTGTTTCACAAATCTCAACAAATCTTTGTCCAAATCCCCCTCCATTTATAACCAATATATTGTCATTTTCATTTAATAAGTTTTGTACTGTTGCTTCCATGCCAGCTGTACCAGATGCTGTTAGAAAAAGAACCCTACTACCTTTTGGGGCATTAGCAATTTTTAAAAGATTCTCTTCACACTCTAAAACTATTTTTGAAAACTCATCATTTCTAAAATATGGTGTTTGAAAAGAACCTATTTTCAAAGTTTCCTCATACATTTTTACAGGTCCTGGTGTAAAAATATATTTTTCACAAAAATTATTCATAAAACTCCTTAATTAGTTTGATAAACTAAAATATCCCCACATTGTTCTGAAAGATTATTGTTTACAGAACTATCAGGGTTTTCAATATCATTAAGATCACACCCCATCCCAAAATAAAACTCTCCATTATAAAACTCAAATGATCTTGCAAAAGTTCCATATGTAAAGCTTAAATTTTCTTCAAATGAAATATTTTGAGAAGATGAACTAAAAACTTTTGTAGTATATTCTCCATCAGAAGTTTCAGTACTTGTTAGTAGATAAATCATCCCATTATAATTAATTATATCCCTAGGTACTTGTCCACTTATATCAACTTTAGTTGATGTTAAAGTGTCATTATCTAATGTTGCTTTATATAATCCTACAGGTAATGGTTGAAAATCATTATATTTTCCTGCGCCTATATAAAGTGTATAGTCTCCAACTACTAAAGTTCTATATATCTTATACCTATCATAACTATAAATTGTATTAGGTAATAAGATATTTAAATGAAGATTATCACTTTTTATTGCTGAAAAACTTTTTGAACTAGTATCCCATTTAAAAATACTATCATATTCTGAATCTCTCATAAGTTTTATAGCATACAGATTTCCCTTTACTTCTAAAAAGCTATAAATCCTTCCTGAACCAGCAATCTTATATCCACTCCAACTATTACCATCATCATTTGAAGATACAACTTCTAGTTCATTTTCATTGTCATATTCCACACCTAAAGCAGCAAATAAAGTATCATCAAATTTTACCATATCAAACACATGTAAGGCATTTGGAATACTTCTAACTTTTATCCAATCCTCTTGAGCTTTTTTGAGATAAAAATTGCCATATGACCAGCTTTCTGTCGTATCATGACCAGGGATATACAAAATATCAGAATAAACTCTAAAAAGATCAATTTGTTCTTCATCTACTTGAAAATTAGTACTAAATATACCATCTTTATATTCTACTAAATCAACTGGTCCAGCATTTGAAGAAGGTCCTTCATTAGAACTATTTCCCGAACCAAAATAAAGTGTATCTTCAAAAACTTGCATATCCCATACATTTCTAGGATATGGTTCATTTGAATACCTAGTTAAAAAAGGATTTGCTAAAAATTTAATCCCTTGAGAATCATTGACTGTGTCATTTTGAGTTTCATCAGTTGCTGTTTCAGTTGTAGTTGTAGTATCTTCTGTGACAGATACACTACCACCTCCACCTCCACAGCCAATAAAATTAATTATAAAAAAAGATATAAATAAAACATAAATAAATTTTTTAAATATTAATTTCAAATTCACTTCCAAATCCCTTCTTTAATTATTCATTATAAAAGCAATAAATTATTTACAAACTTTTACTATATCACCTGTATATGGGGACAACTCTTTAACACTCCATTTTCTTGGATTTTCAACTTCTGTTCCCATCCCAATATAAAAACAGTCATTATACTCTTCAAAACTTCTTGCAAAAGTTGCATATGAAAAAGATACGATTTTATTATTAAAAGAGATATTATCTTCGTTGGTTTCAAAAACTTCAATTTTATCTTTTTTATTACCTAAAATATATATTTTATTAGCTCTTTTTATCGTATCAAATACTTGTAAATCTTTTGGTACATCAATTTTCTTTACATCTAAACTATTTGTTATATAATAAAGTCCAAAAGGCCAACTTTGATGATCATTGTGTTTATAAGCACCTATATAAATAGTTCCTTTATCCAATTTTAAAGGTCTAGTTATTTTAATAGAATAATTACTTAGTTTAGTATCAGGAAACATCTTATATACATTTAAATCATTTCTTGCTGAAAAAGTTTCCCTATTTTTTAACCATTGTGTTACACTTAGTTTATTTGGTTGTTTGATCTTAAAAGTTCTTGTGGGCAAAAAGTTCATTTCCCACTTCCAAAAAACTATATACTCTTCCATCACCATGAGGAATCTCTTTCCACTTTTCCATATCATCACTGATAAATACAGCCCCTTTACCTTTTAAACCAATAGCTGTAAATACTTTTCCATCTTTTACTGCTAAATCGTACACATGCAAAGCATTAGGAAGAGTTCTGTATTTTTTCCATTTATTATCTTTTTTAGCATAAATATTTCCCAAAGTCCATTTTTGCGTTGCATCATGCCCAGGAATATATAAAACATCACCATAAATTTTAAATATATCAATTTGTTCCTCTGCAACTTGATAATCTTCACTAAATTTGTCCGTTGTAGGATCAAGAGAAAGTACATATACTCTTCCTGCATTTTGTGCGGGACCTTTATTTGAACTATTTCCTGCTCCAATATAGATTTTTCCATTGTATAACTTCATATCCCATATATTTCTTGCATATGAAGCTTCACCATCTTGATAATATTTTTTGTATGGATTACCAACTAAAGTATAATCACCATATACAAAAGTAATGGAAAAAACTAATATAAATAGTTTTATTAATAATCTACTCATCTATATGCTCCCTTTTAGATAGTTTTCTAAAGAGTTTTTAAAATCTTTTTCTACCAGATAAATTGGTATATCACTATTTTTTGATTTTATATCATCTTGTAAATCATTTTTAAAATTTATATTTTTTGAAATGATTTCAAAATCAAGTTCATCAAAAATATTTAAAAATAAAGTCTCCTTAACAACCATTGCTCTATGATAAATCATACTAAATACTAGTTTTATATAACTTAAAGATATTGAATCAGTAGGTAAAAAATAGATACCATAGTTAAACTCTTTTCCATCTATTTGTATACCTTTTTCATGATAAACTAGAGTACCAACAATATTTTTTCTAGATTTATCTCCTAACGAAATTGATTCAAACTCCTTTTTATCTATATCATTTTTTAAAACATTTTTATAAAATTCATAATAATTTTCATATTTTTTAGTATTCATCCAATAAAGTTTTGGCTGAGTTTTATCAACTCCTGTAATTATAAATTTACACTGTGTTAAAATTGTGTTTTCATCTAAATTACTCTGTTTAGCTAATAATAAATACTCCTCTTTACTAAGAACTCTTTCTACATAAGGATCATTTTTAACATCTACAGATTTTTTACCTAATAATTTTAATCTTTTTGCATAACCTTCATTAAGTTTTTTACTTACCATAGAAGTATATTCACTTCGTTCTCCACCATTCCATGTAATTTCATTAATAATTGCTTGATTATTATAATAAAAAACATCAATTCTTATATGGTCTGCTTTTACTAATTTTGCAACCTTTAAAGCTAATTCTTTCCCCTCTTTCCACCAGTGAGGTAATACACCCTCATTTGTTGAAATAAGTTTGCCATCTTTATCAAAAGTGGGAAAACCTTCTACTCTCATAAAAAAGCCTACTACTTCACCAAATACTATTGAAAACTTTAATTCAACACTATCTTCAATAAGCTCTTCTAATATTACTCCTGGATTAACCATCATACTAGACCAATCCTCTTCTTGTTGATTCTCCAACCATCTATTATTAATCTCAGTTTTTAGATACTCAAAATCAACATCTTTTCCATACATTTTATCTTTTATAGCAATATCATTAGCCTCAATAAATTTTCCATCTTTTATTCTATAAACCCCATTACTATTTGCTAAATGTGAAACTTTTACAACAAATGATTTTAAACCATTTTCATACATTATTTTTAGTTTATCAAAGAAATCATCCTCTTGTCTATGAGAATAAAATATTATTGGCATAGATGGTATATTATATTGTTTTAGAAAATGATGGATATAAATTTTGTCTTGCCAATTTACAAGACTTATCCTTTCAAGTTGTACTCCATATCCTTCTCTTCCTCTTAAATATGTATAATCATAATATTTTATTCCTGGTCTCCAATGTTCATCCAATATAAATTCATCACGAATATCTATAAATCTACTTTTTGGATTTGGTGCAGCTTTACATACTTTTGATTTTTCCAGAATTTCTGTTTCATTGACTGTTTTTACAATAATATTATTATTAGAAAAGAGGCTATCTTGATCTGGTTTATGTAAAAACTCTTGAGTAGAATCTACTATAACTACACAGCTATTTGAACTTTCTACAATATTACTAAGTGCTTTTATATCTTTTAAATTATCATTTCCACTTAATGTGATTGTTCTTAATTTATTGTTCCACTTTACTGTTTTTAAATGCTCTAAATTTTCAATTCCATCTAAAGATTCCAATTGATTGTTTATTAGTCCTAACATACCATCTACATGTTTTAAGCTATTTAACTCTTTTAAATTTTTTAAATTGTTTGAAGATAAAGAGAAACTTGCATTAACTTTTTCAAGTTTTTCCAAACCTTCTAAATTTTCTAAAATATTATTATGAAGATAAAAAGAGGAATTAACACTTTTTAATCCCCTTAAAAAAGCTATACTTTTCAAAGAGGTATTATTTATTATTTTTATAACCCCTTTAATATTTGGTGAACTAAAAAAAAGTTTATTGAAACCAAAAACTTTATTTAGTTGTGTATTATCAGTAATAATCAATGAAGTTAATGAACTTAACGAGTTAAAACCTACTATAGATTCAAGTCTATTTGAATTTATTATTGATAGCTTTTTAACACTAGTTAGATTACTAAAACAATCTAGAACCTTTACAATTGTTCCATCTATAATAAGATCTCCATCAATAATCTCTATCAAACTTAAATATTCTAAATCTAAACTATCCACTTTTTTTAAAACTAAACTTTCTACGTTTAATGTTTTAGTTTCTTTGTCAAAAGCCTCTTTAGAGATATTATATTTTTGAAGTGTTTTAAAAAAATCATCTAAATTTTCAAGCATTGTTACACTCCTTAATATATACATCCATCATAGATTTAAATTCATTTTCAAACCGTACAAGTGTATAACCAAATCTTACATTTATTTCAAATATTTTTGGCAATCCATCTTTAATCTTGTAATCAAAACAACAAGTTAGATATTCACCTTCAGAACAAAGTTTTTTCAAAATCAAACTAAACTCTTTTTTGAAAGGACACTCTATTACCTCATTTGATAGTTTATATTTTGTTTCTTGATTTAAAACATAAGTATCTGTATCATGCCTTTTTTTAAATGTTACTTCATATAGTATTTCATCTTTAAAAAATATATTTGTCGCATATTCTGTATCACTTACAATATACTCATTTATAACATAGTCATCATCTAATACCCCTAACTCTTCAAATGAGTTTGATATTTTTACACTATCTCCATTTGCATGAGTATGATGTTTTGAAACACAAGGGAATTTTATATCTTCATATTTTTTATAATATTTTGGAATCAACTCACTAAAATTATTATCTTCCATAAAGTTATAAAAATTTCTTTTACTTATCAATACTCTTATGGTTTCAAGATTATTTGCTATAAATTTAAACCCATTTTCTTTTAACTCTTTTTCGTTTTGAAATAAAAATTTTTGTGCACGATAAACTTGTCCATATAAATATTCAATTCCACTTTTTTTTGCATATTTTATAAGCTCTTTAACATCTTCAAAATGCATATTATGAGCTTCAAGCCAACTAACTTTTTCCAAGGCACTATTCCATGTATCATAAAAAAGTATTTTTACTCTATCCCCTTTTTTATATCCATTAAATATTTCTTGTGTCTTTTTTATCTTATCATTTTGATAAACTTTTATGGTTTGATTATAAAACTCACTATTATCTTTAGGTGTCAAATATGAATCTCTTTCATCCATATAAACTATTAGATGATTAGAAGAGGATTTACAGTTTAATGCACTAATATCATAAAGATTTTTATTTCCTTGTAATACTAAACTTCTATATTGGTTATTCCATTTCGTTACACTAATCTCTTTTAGATTTTGTATACCATTTAATGAAACTAAATTATTATAAGCTATTCCTAACATCCCATCTAGTTTTTTTAAATTACTTAAATGTTCTAATGATTTCAATTTATTACTAGAAAGAGATAAACTAGCATTTACCTCTTCTAAATTATCTAAACCTTCTAATGTAAGCAAGTTATTATTATGCAAATAAAAAGAGTTTCCTACACTTTTTAATCCTTTTAAAAAAGTGACACTTGTTAAATTTTTATTAAATTCAATTTTTATATACCCTTCAATAGTTTTTATACTACTGAAAAATTTGAAAAATCCATAAATATCAATAAGAGAATTGTTTCTTGAAATCTCTAAATTCTTTATATATTCTAAACCATTAAAACCATTTATTTCTCTTAAATATTCATTATTTTTAATTCTAAGAGTATTTACTTTTTTTAGTTTATTTAAACTATTTAGTGAAGTAATATCTGTATTTTCAATAATTAAATCGCCATTTATAATATCAATTGTTTCTAACTCTTTTAAATCATTTTTATTTTTTACAATAAATTCTGAAACAATATTTTCTTTAGTTATTTCCTCTTTTTCTAAAATATAATTTTCTATGGTTTGAATAAATACTTCAAGTTCACTATCAATTATTTTTTCAAATTTATTAATTGTGTCTAAAAGGGCAATCAATATATATTGGTTATTCATGTTATCTTTTTTTAACTCTTTTGTCCAAACTATCTCTTTTTTTTCTTGAAGCTTTTTATCTTCTATTTCACACTGAATTAAAAACTCTTTGATAAACTCTTTTTTTTGTTTAAACTTACTTAATAATTTTCTGAAAAAATACTCTGTATCATGGGCTCTTGAAAATAAAAAATCTAATTGCTCCATATTTTGAGGTAGTGTTTCATCTACCATCTTTCTTTTATGTGTTAGATTTTGTGCCCATCTTGCAAGCCCTTCCATAAACCACATGTTATTAAAATTGCAATAATTATATTGAAATACATGAAAAAGTTCATGTATTGGAGTTGCTGTATTTTTTATTAGGTCATTATGAACTTGAATTTTTATAGCTTTTCCTAAAAGCTCTTGTTTCTCAAAATACTTGCTGTTATCTACTAACTGTGCAGCTACTAAACCTTTTTGAACAGGTATATTATTGATATGAATATCTATAAACCTTGCACCTTTCTCAAAATAAACACCCTCTTTCAAAGGATTTTTCAGTTTTAAAATCTCTGTAAAAATTCTATATGCTTGATAAAAAGCTTTAAAAAGCTCAAGTATATAATCTGGAATATTTTTATGTTGTTCAAAACTCAAACTTTTTGGTGTTTTACCATCACCATTAATATTGTAAAACATTCGAAAAGGAGATGAATATAAACAATAATTATATTCATACTTTTTATCAAATACTATACATTCAATATCTAATTTCATACACTAATCCTAGCTCTATAAACTTTATGTTTTCCTACTGGTACTAATTGTTTTTTAAATTCATTTAATCCCTTAGAAAGCCCTTCATTATTGTTGGCCAATTTATATTTTTTATTATTACTAAATACACTATAAGCACAAAAAAACTGTACTCCTCTATAAGAGAGATTACTTTTTGCTATATACATACACAATACCTTATCACTTATCTCTCCACCAAAAACATAAGAGATTATAGTTTCATCTTTTAGAATAACTATACCATTTAAATCTTCATTAGAAAACAAATCAAAATTTTTAATAGTATTTTTTGTATATTGTTCATCCGTTACATCTTCATACTTAACACCTTGTCTTACACTCCATTCATCATAAAGTTTAAGGCATTCTTCTTGATATTTCATCTCATAAGGTACAACTGATATGTTATCATATTTATCCATTCTATTTAGGTTTTGTCTAAAGTTCCTAAATTTTTTTCCTGATAAATCCTCATAATTAGAAGGGTCATACATATACTCAGATCGTTTATAGTAAAACTTCATACTATTAAAATATTCTTTTAATTTAAAAACATCATCTTGATCAACTCTTACAATATGTGCTTTTTTTTCACCTTTAAATAGATACATTTTTTCTAATGCTTTTTGTTGTTCATCTAGATTTGAAGATAAGGTTGGTATATATTGCTGTAATCTTGGTTTTGAACTTTTATTAAACTGATCAAACATAAAAAGATTTAGAGCATCATCTTTTTTTTCAATCAACATCTCTCTTTTATTTGTAAGGGAAAAGAAATAAATCATTGGAAAATAATAAACCCAACCTTTCCTCTCTGCTTTATTTACTGCCTCTTTAAAATCATCTATATCAGAAGGTTTAATAGTTCTTAATGTTTTTAAAGCCTCATTTTCATTTTTCATTGTATTTTTATTTTCAATTTTTTCTATTTTAATATTTTCTCTATTTATATTTTTCATTAAAAAATTAAAAATATCTTTTGATAAACCTTTTAATATAACTATATCATTATTGTTCATTTTATTTATCACATTATCAAGTAAATATCTTAGTTGAATATGTAATATAGTGTCACTATTATAATATTTCTCTATACAAATAAAACTATCTATATTTGAATCTTTAATAGATTTTGCAAGAGATTGCCTATCAATCTCCTTTTTTTTAGTATCAGTATAAAGAAATTTTTCTGATGTGATAAGAAAAAGTTTTGTACCTTTTTTAGGTTTCATATTTTCAACAAGTTTAAAAAACTCTTCGTGGCTTTCAGAATTATCTTTTGAACATCTTTCATAAAGATAAATTTTTTTAGAATTTAGTTTAATAGTATATAACTCTCCACTATTTTTAAAACTTTTAAGCTTATAGAATTTATCAGCAAAAATATGTATGTCTATTCCCAAGTGATATGCACACAATAAACTACCAAGAGAGATTGATATAAGTTCTTCTGCCATAAATGGAAATCTATAAGATACAATCTTATCTTCTATTTTTGCAATAATATCCCAACCCAAATCATTGTAGTTTTTATATAGTATATATGCATTATTATCTAAGCTTTCTAAACCAAATTTTTTAACTTCTAATTTTGAATATTTTGTCAAACTATCTTTTTTATTTTTATAGTCCTTATCATCACTATTGATAAATGCAATTGTTTTTTTATCTAATAACTCTTCTAAATTCTGATTTTCTAAAGAAGTAAAAATTATCATATTAGATTTAATATCTATTTTGTTTTGTTCTTTTAATATATAATCTAGATAAAAATGAAACTCGTCTTTATATTTTCCTAACACTACAAGATTATCTTTTTGTATTATGTTATTTAAACTATTATGTGATTTTTTATTCATCTTACACCTTCACTATATTAAAAATTCTTTCAGTTTAAATCTGTTTTAAAACCTCAACAAAACCTTTTAATATCTCATTTCTTGTAGGAACTAAAGTTTCAATTGTATCTATTAAAATTTTAGCTATAAACTTATTGTCTAATTGTTGTTTATATTCAAACTTCTCTAATTGGGATTGATAATTTTCTAAAAACTCTCTTACAAAAATAGTATATTTATCACACTGTTTTGTTAACTCAAGCCAAAAATACTCTGATTGACTTGG
This sequence comes from Arcobacter sp., assembly GCA_003252105.1. Taxonomy (GTDB): domain Bacteria; phylum Campylobacterota; class Campylobacteria; order Campylobacterales; family Arcobacteraceae; genus Halarcobacter. Next base: position 8,223 of record QKDL01000082.1, on the reverse strand, counting down.
TTTTGAAAATAAACCATCTAATTCATCTAAACTTCTTGGAAGAGTATATTTGTAATTTTTACTTTTAATTTCATATGTTAAGTTTTGTCCCCATTTAGTAAGTCCTTCTAAAAGCCATATATCATCTATCCCATAGTTAGATAAAAAAACTTCAAAAAGTTTATTTGTAGGTATTATTGAGTTTTTCATTAAATCATTATCCAAAGAGATATTGATTGATGAACCTTGCATCTTTGAGCTATCTAAAAAATACTCTCCATTATTTATAAGATTCAAAAACACAATACCTTTCTGTTTTGGTATATTTGTTATATAAATATCTATAAATTTTGCACCTTTTTGAAAAAATATACCTTTTTCTAAAGGATTAAAAAACTTACATTTTGTTGTATATATTCCAAATGCTTCATACAGTGATTTAAAAATTCTAAGAATATAATCAGGAACCTCTTTTATTTTTTTAGATGCCAAGTCTTTGGGTGCTTTATCACTATTATCTAAGTTATAAAAAACTCTAAAAGGTTCTCCTATGAAACAATGTTGATATTCTTTATTTATAAATTTTTTGTGAGTTATTTCTAATTTCATGGTTTCACACTTTTACATCATTTTGAGCATGGGTTGTAAGATATTTTTATACAAGTTACTATTCTCAATATCTAAAAAGGTATTAAAAACATCTACTTGTGTTACATCAATATAACTTCCACAATCTATAGTTATCCATCTTAATCCCCATTCTCTTTTCTCAAAATTAAAATTATTTATAAATATTTTATTGATACTTTCTAATGCGGCAGGAAGTTCTTCTTTTTCCATTTTAACTAAAGAGATTACACCATTTTCTAATTTATATTTTACAAACCCTATATGCAGATTATTTGTTGCTACTTCAATATGTAATAAAAATTCATTACTGTTAAATTTAAAAAAAGTACCAAAAAGTTGTTTTTTGGGTAAATTATCTTTTTTATCCAAATTATTAAACCATTGTTTACAAAACTTTTCATTGTAAACATAGTTTTCTTTTTCAGATAATTTTACCTCTTCATCCACATTTCTAATCAATGGATTTTCTTTTGTAATTAAGCTATTCAAATCTTTGAAAAAGTTTTCTAGTAAAGTAGTTCTTAGATTTATAAATGATTTAAATTTGCCTTCGAAATCTTTAAACTCTTTTTTTGTTAAACCATAACTATTTAATGACTCTTTTAAATCTATCCCTTTTTCAACATCATTCATCACATTTAAGCTTTCAAAAGTTATACTTGATTTATCTATCTCTTTTTTATTTACTTTTGCCTTACCATTATCTTTAAAATTTAATATTCTATCAGATACTCTACCTAAGTATAAATAGGCACTGCCTATAATAAATAGTGTATCTCCACCCTCAATATCATCATAAAGTAAATTTGCCAATTCATCAATATCATCTTCATGCTTTATAAAAATAGATTTATCTGATAAATTCCCAATTACATAGTTCATATATTTACCTGTAGTATATAGTTTATCAATTTGGCTATCATTGATAAGTTCAGCTAAAATTTTATGAGATTCCTTAGTCCAATCACTATCTTTTTTAACAGAGATTCCACCCACTAAAGCTACAGTTTTACCTTTTGTTTTTATATTAGCTAAATCGTTAAAAGCTGATTTCATACCATGTAAACCACCTCTTCTACTTTGGTCATAAAAGATAACATCGCCAGATTTTTTCTTTAATTTTCTTAATATTCCCATAGTTTGATAAGCTTCAATTGATTCATAATCTTTTGCAGCTTTTTCAATATCATATCCCATTTTATAAATAGTATATAAAATCCCCACACTAGACAATGGTGCGTGTTTTTGAATCATAGGAACATAATATTCTAAAATTTTATCTTCAATTCTAGCTTTTACACTCCAACCTAATTTATTGTCATCAAATACTTGTTCTAATAGTTGGGCATTGTCTTCACTTGTTATTCCATAACTTAAGATTTTCGCATTTGGTCTTCTTGTATAGATTGCATTTAAAAGCATAGGATAATGCTCTATATTTGAATTAACTATACAAAAACCATCCTCTTTTAAGCCCTCTACAACTGAAGATTTTGCTTCCATAATATTTTCTATAGTTTTATGCATATCCATATGGTTTGGACCTATATTGGTGAAATAACACAAATCTGGATTAACCATCATTGTTCTTTCAACTCTATAAGCCTCATCACTTCCAACTGAAACCTCATTTATCTCAATCTCATCATCAACTTCAAGATTAATTAATGACCTTAATACTGGAACTTCAGTATTGGCACTATTTAAAACACCATGAGCTTTTACTTGCTGATTTAAAAGATGATGAAACTGAACTTTTGCTCCTGTTTTTCCTTCTGTTCCAGTTACAAGTAGCGTAAATGGATTTTTATCTTGTCTGACATTTATTGCACATTTTTTAAAAGCTTGAAAACAATCTTCAACTAATAATACAGGCAAATGTTTTACATAAGGAAAATATTTCATATCATCAATTACAACAGCTTTCATCCCTTTACTCAAAATTTTTTCTAGATGTAGCACTGGATTTTTGCCTTCGGCTTCAATATCTTTTAAACTCATTGTAAAATAGACATTTCCTTGGCTATATGTGCCATAAGTTCCAACACCACTAAAAGTCATATTTTTGCCAACTTTTGTAATCCACTTTCCATCAGTATATAAAGCAAGTTTATCAGATGTTAAAAAAATCTCATTGTAATCATCAATTTTTTCTTTTAACTCTTTAGTCATCTCTAAAAAAGTTTTTTGATCCGCTTCTTCCATCTCATCAATACTATAATTAAAAAAACTTTTTGATGAATCTTCTAATAATTCAATTGTTCTTTGCATCCCCTCTTTAACTTCATCTACCCATTGTTCAAAAGAGACTTCATTGTCTAGATTTGGATTGTCTAAAAGTGCTGGAGGAAATCCATTGAAAGTAAGTAAGTGAGTTAATGTAACACAACTAAAAGTTCTACAATTTCCATCAGGAAATGGATGTAAAAGTTCCATTTGTCTTGATACCATACAAATGGCTCTTAGTTTTTCCTCATCATTTTGTGCAACTTCAATCTCATTGTTATATGTGTCAACTATCTCTTCCATTTTAGAAACTATCATCATTTGTACAGCATGTTTTGCTTCATAAAACTCATGAAGAGTCAATTTACCATCTAAAGCATCTTGCTGTTTTTTATCAAGATTTGGGTACCAGTTTCTATAGTTTATTTTTCCATCTTCTTGCAAAGCTTTAAAAACATCATCTATATTTAATTCATCAGCAGGTTTACCCCATTTTTGAGAATTGAATATTGCTGTGCCATCACCTTTTCTTAAATCAAAAACCTCTTGTAGATGTTCATATGTTGTAGTTTTAGCAAAAAATGGCATTCCTGAGTTTAGATATCTTATATCTCCTGGACTAGATTTAAGATTTGTTGTTTCTACACTTAGCATACAAATTTTATGTAATTCTCTTAAGTAAGTAGCCTTTAATCCTAAAGATAAATCGAAATTATCTATCATATAACTAAAGCCATTAATCAATGCAGGTACACTACCTCTTTCACCACTTTCATAACCAAGCCAACCATTATATTTTTTTTGAAATCTTCCATCTACAAAAAGTCTCCAAAATTGTCTCATATCAAATTTTTTTAAATAACTTATACCTGACAAAACAACTCCTATTTACTACTTAAATTATTTAACATCTATTATATTACAGAATGAGCAGAATATACATTATTATACATTACTGGATTAAATTTCTTTTTTGAAAAATTCAAACCTTTACTAATCCTAGCGCCACCATCATTTGCAAAAGTAAAACTCTCACTCATTCTTATCATCTTATATTTAAGATACATCTGAATACCTTTGTAAGAGTAATCACACTTAGCTAAATACAATACACAAACCTCTTCTGATAGTTTTCCAAAAAAACCAAATGCAATAACCTTTTCTTGGTCTAAAAGGACAATACCTTCAATATCTTCATGATTGAATAAATAACTATTTTGTAAAGTCTGCTTCAAATAATCTTCATCTACAATTTTTTCATATCTATCTTCTTGAGTATTTTTCCACAACTCATATAGTTTTAAACATTGAGAAAAATATTTTTTTTCATAAGGTACAACTTCTACATTTTCATAATTAGAAAACCATTTTAGCTGTTGTCTTAAAGTTCTAAACTTCCCACCTGCAAGATTATTAAAAAGTTTTGGAGAATAGATAAATTCTGATGTTTTATATTTAAACATCAAATTCTTATCAATTTTATCAAGTTTTCCAATATCTGATTGTTCTACCCATAATATCTCTAGTTCATCTTTTGAATGATATTTATAAATTCTATTAAAAGCATCAAGTTGATCTTTTTCCAATAAAGGTAGAGTTGGTATAAATAATCTCATTCTTGGTGGAGTTGAACTATTAAACTTATCAAGTAAAAATAAACTTATTGATTGTGTTGATTCATATATTAGTAACTCTTTATTTTTTTCTTGAGTAAAAAAATATAAATAAGGGAAATAATATAATACAGACTTTTTATTCTCTAAAATTGTATACTTCTTAAATACTCCAATATCAGAAGGCTCTAGAGTTCGTAACCCTTTTAGTGAACTATTCTTGTTTTCCATTGTATTAATTTTATTTTTAAATCCAAAAGAATGATACTTGTCCACTAAACTATGAATATCTAAGTTTAAATAATATGCACACAAAATAATTCCTAAAGTATCATCTGCACTAAACTCTTTTGATATTGGTGTATTATATGCAACAATTTTATGTTCAATTTTTGCAACTATCTCATTTGAAAATTCATCTTTTTTTTCAAAAATTATATAAGTATTGTTTTGTTTTTTTCCAAAACTTATTATGTCTATATCAGAATATTTTTTAAACTTCTTTGATATTTCACTAAAATAATTATCATTTGAATCAATTAAAACTTTACAGTTTTTATTTAATTTATCAAGGATTGATAGATACTCATCTATTGCTTCATCCAAATCTGCATATTTATTTATATCTTTTTTCCCTAAAGTAGTTAAAACTACCAAATCAAAAGAAGCTAATATAGACTCATCAAGCGAGTGTGTTTCTAATAAAGATGATTTAATTAAAGAGACCTCTTCTGTAAGTTTAAAATCACTTATTAGATGATTAAAATGAGATTCAAACTCATCTCTTCCATATGTCCCTCTAATCAATACCTTTTTCACGTTAATTAGCCTAAATTATTCATTTACTTTTACATTATCAAGTATTGGTAATAATCTTGCAAAGAAACAAGAAGCATGTTGAACAGAATCAACTCTTACCCATTGTCTAGTTAATTTGAATCTAAAACTATGAAGTGCTTTCTTAGGATTTATATGACAATAACTAGACTTTTCATCATGGAAAGTTTTCATTAAACCTTTTGCACTTAAAAGCATATGTTTCATAATCCAAGAAGCTTTTTCCTCTTCTTTTAAATACTTAGCTAGATAATAAGCACTTACGACACCCTCACATCTTGAGGCATCATGGTACACATGTTCACCATATTCATAATAAAAACCACCAATATAATCTTTATTTGTTTCTAAAGTATTGTAATCTTTATACATATGGTCAAACATCTGCTTAGTATCATTAAAAACAAAATCTATATAACTTTGTTTTTTAAGACCCTCTACTTTTATCCACTCTTCAATCGCTTGCATAAGCCAAGCATCTGCAGGCAATGAATCAAACATATAGTCATATTTTACCGGTCTAATATCTACTAAAAAGTCTAAAGCTGCTTCACTTTTTTCTTTTATATCTTGTTTTAAATCCTCATCAATATTTTTAATATGATGATAATATAAAGCAAGGCCAAGTAAGGCTTCCCCTGGATAATAAAAAGAGAATAACTCTTTTTTTATCTCATCACTTGGATTGATTAATGGTTTTCCATCATTGAATTTTGGATGTATATAATAACCTATCAACTCCCCAGAATCATCAACTCTACTTAAAATATGTCTAACTAAACCATCAAGATATTTTCTATAATTTTCATCTTTTGTATGCATATAATAATGCATCATGGCAACCAAACCAATCCCTGCTCCACCAAGTTTTGATTTTTTATTAAAAAAAGGATAACAAGCATAATCTTCATTATAAGTATGCTCTTGAAATGTAGTAATAAAAAAATCTATAGATTCTTTTGCTTTTTGTAAATAATTCTCATTTCCACTTAATTCATACCCTCTTAATAGTGAAACTGTTCCTCCACTATGTCTTAGTATGTTGTTGTACAAAGGGTCAATCATAGTTGGATGCATGTCATCTACAACTGTGTTCATATATGGGTCATAAAAGTACAAAAAACTTCCATCATCATTCATATTTTTAACTAACCAATCAAGACTTTTAAACATCTTATCATGTATGATATCTTTATTAAATTCAACAGGAAGAGGATAGCCCCTTTCAAGTTCTAATACCTCATCATTGTAAGTGATATATGCAATTGATTCTATGAAAGTATATTCAATAGGTTCTCTTCTCATCAGGTGTACACGTTCACTTATCTTATTTGTTTTTCTAGCTACACCACATTGTTTGGACAAATAGTTCAAAATTTGATTAACACTCATGATAGATTTTGTATAACCATCTGTTGGCATAAAATATCTTGTTATATTGTTATATCTATATTTTAAACCATTTATACCAGGTTCAAATCTATTTGGAGAAGTCATTTTCATAGTTGTTAGATTTCTAATATTACATGGATACTCTTTTATAACCATTTCAAACAAGATTCTACACTTAGATTTATCCCCTACATTAAAGTTATAAAAAGACGGATTAGTTTTTAGTTTGAATACTATTCTTTGAATACTCTCTTTTAAAGTTTGTTTCTTTGATCCCCATCGTATAGACTTTTGTCCCTCTTGAAATAAAGTGACATAAACTTGTGATATTTTTGGATTGTATTCTAAATTTTGTTGATTTAACAACTCAAAAGGGGTATTATAGGCTAGAGACTCTCTGATTTTAAAAATTATATTTTTTATATCCTCAATCTGCTTTTCCATAATCCCTACTTATTTTAAATTTATTTTAAACTCAACTCTTCTTGAAGCTTCTATATTTTCTGTTCCATCCTGATTATATATCAACTCTGATGAAGCTTTTCCTTCAGAAATAAAGAATTTATTTATCAAATCTTTATTTTCATAAACTGTAATATTTTCTATCTCTTTTAAATAAGATAATACAGTATCGGCTCTTTTTTGAGACAATACTCTGTTTTTTTCAAATTTTTCTTCTTGGGTTTTAGCTGTTCTGTATCTAGATGAAGTGTGCCCTTGTATTGAGATAGTATTTATTTTGTCAATATTTTTACCTATTATTTCTAAATATCTAGGAAAAAATTGATTAAAAATCTTTTTATAATCATCACTAATTTCATTTTTACCTCTTAAAAACATCGATGAATCTTTAAATCTAATAGTATAACTATCTTCTATTAATTCTAAATTCCATTTTTCAAACTCATTTTCAAACTCTTTTTTCAAGGAACTAATAATCATATCATCAAAAACTATTTTAAATTTGTCTTCAACTCTTGTCATTTTATTTGATTTATTCATTGAGATTACAGAGGCTTTATACTCTCCTGCTTTTTGATGAGTTGATACTTTTGCGCACCATCTTTTATTTTTCACATCTAAATTTGCATCATAAACACTCTTACCTTCATCTAACGATACTTGAACTTGTAAGATAGATGGATCTAAAATATCTCCACAAATAATTGGCATAGCTTCTTTTATAACTTTATTATCATCAACAGTTATAGAAGGGCCTTTAAATCCATTATTTGAAGAATTTAAATTTTTTTCCTCTTTTTTACCACAAAAACTACTTAAATCTTCCATTTTTAATAGTTTTGTTAATCTAATGTCATTTGCACTTAAAGCATATTTATATGGAGTTAATTTATATTTATCCGCAATTGACCTATCAGCACCGCTACAAATCAATAATTCAGACATCTTTGAATACCCATTTCTAGTAGAATCTAATAATGGAGAATCTAAATATTTATCTTGTGTATTTACATTAGCTTTATTATCAATTAGAAATTGAGCAATTTTAAGATGATTAAATCTTGCTGCGAGATGAAGAGGGGTA
>QKDL01000020.1 GCA_003252105.1 Arcobacter sp. | reverse complement strand
ATAAAAAGTGATATTTCATTGGTAAGAAGTTTTATGCCTGTACATGCAAGTTGTACTTACAGTAGAAGTTTTGAATTTGAAAAAATTGAAAATTTATTTTTAAATAAAAATCTAATTGCACTAGAAGATGATGAGATAGAATATCTTTGGAATATTTTACTTCAAGGTCTATAAAACCTTATAACTCATCTAAAATTCTATCTTGAAGTTTATTTATAGCTTTTTGTAAACTATCTGTATCTAAACCATAAGCTTTTGCTTTTTCTAAACCTTTTTTGATATTTTCCTCATTTAAAGGATCAGATACATTACAAATAGTTTTTACTACATTTAATATTTTTACTTTTACTATTATTCTAGGGTCTTTACACTCTTCTACTTTATCAACAAACTCTATAAGATTTACTAGATTATCACTTAGTTTCCAATGTTTGAAAATAGCAGCTGTAACTTCTGATGTAGACATACCTACATATTTTTTTTCTACTATTTCTATGTTTTTTTCTAATCTAATCTCTTTTTTAAACTCTTCTACATCTTCATTAGAAGATATTATCTCTGCAATAACAAACTTTCCAGTTTCTTGTAATAATGCAGGTAAAACTAACTCCTCTTTTAGTTCATTTGGTAACCAAAGAGAAGTTAAGCTAGATGATAGATTTGAGGCTCTCATAAAATCATCAGTATTTATAAAATAAGTCGATAAATCACATTTTAGAAGATTATTTATTGTAGAACTTATTGCTATAGAGATAGTGAAATTTATCCCTAAAAGCTCTACTGCTCTTTTTACTGTCTCAACTTTACTTCTAAAACCAAACATGGCAGAATTTGATACTTTTAATAATGTTGAAACAATTAAAGCATCTTTTTCGACAATATGAAGTAAATCTTCTGTTTCTTTATTTTCCTTCTGCCTAAACTCGTCTATTTGTGTAATAGTTTTAGGTAAAGGGGATAAAGATTCAACTTTTTCTATAATACTCTCTCTCATAAATTTAGCCTTTTAAAATTTTTATTAAGTATTAAATCTAAAGTGCATTACATCACCATCTTGTACGATGTAATCTTTCCCTTCTAATCTAAGCTTTCCAGCTTCTTTACATTTTGTTTCTCCACCAAAAGCAATAAAATCTTCATAAGAAATCACTTCAGCTTTTATAAATCCTTTTTCAAAGTCATTGTGAATAACAGCAGCTGCTTGTGGAGCTTTTGTATTTTTTCTAATTGTCCAAGCTCTAACTTCAACTTTTCCAGCGGTAAAATATGATTGAAGACCTAATTTATCAAAAGCTTTATGAATAATTTGTTCCAACCCAGACTCTTCTACACCTAAATCAGTTAAAAACTCTTTTGCCTCATCATCTTCAAGACCAACTAATTCTTCTTCTATTTTTGCACAAAGCATAATAACATCAGCATTTACTTCTTCTGCATGAGCTCTTAATTGGTCTACATATTGGTTTCCACCATCTGCAAGAGAATCTTCATCTACATTTGCACCATAAATTACATCTTTATTTGATAAAAATCTTAACTCTTTATCCAAAGAGATAAATAGATCACTGTCTTTATTTTCATATGTTTTAACAGGTTGTAACTCTTCAACATGTTTATATAACTCTTCTGCAACAACTAACATTGAAGCTGCTTCTTTTGAACCTTTTGATTGTTTTTTCAATCTTTCAATTTTCTTTTCAAGTTGAGTGATATCTGCATAAATAAGCTCTGTTTCTATAATCTCAATATCTCTAATTGGATTTACATCACCTTCAACGTGAGTAATATTTCCATCTTCAAAACATCTAACCATATGTAAAATAACTTCTACTTCTCTAATATTAGAAAGAAACTGATTTCCTAAACCTTCACCCTTACTAGCACCTCTTACTAAACCAGCAATATCAACAAAATCTATAGTTGAATGTTGAATTTTATTTGGATTTACAATTTTTGCTAACTCATCCAATCTTTTATCTGGAACAGGAACTATCGCTTTATTTGGTTCAATTGTACAAAATGGATAGTTTTGAGCCTCTGCATTTTGTGCTTTTGTTAAAGCATTAAAAGTTGTTGATTTTCCAACATTTGGTAACCCTACAATACCTACACCTAAACCCATTATTTACCTTTTTATTTTTTTTAAGTTGGGGATAATACCCTTATTTTGATTAATATGCAAAATTACCCTAGTTTACAACTAAGGTTTTTTTCAATCAGTTTTCTATCTAAATATGTTTGATCTGATTGAATCTCATCAATTGTTACTGTTGCACTTCCTGCTTTTCTTAAAACTATTCCAGCTGCTAAATTTGCAAACTCCACCGAGTCATAAATAGTGTTATCAAGAGCCAATGCAAACCCTAAAGAAGCTAGTACTGTATCACTTGCACCTGTAACATCATAAACCTCTAAAGGTACAGTTGGCATAACAGAAAGTTTATCATCTCTTAAAACTGCAACACCCTCTTCAGCTAAAGTTATAATTGACATTTGCGTTTCATTTTGCTCTTTTATAGTTAATAGTACATCTAATAATCTTTCATTACTATCTATTGTGATTCCTGTTGCACCTTGTGCCTCTTTTTTATTTGGTATGATTAGATATGCACCTTTATATTTACTATAATCTTTACCAAATGGATCTACAATTGTTCTAACACCATTTTTATTTGCATAAGAGATAATTTTTTTAGTGAAATCTTTTGTTAATACACCTTTTCCATAATCTGCTAAAAGGATTACATCATATGCTTTTATTTTTTCTTGTAATTTTGAATACAGTTTTTCTACGTTATCAAAAGAGATATTGTTTTTACTCTCATGATCAAATCTAAACACTTGAGTTCTTCCATCAATTAAAACTCTTGTTTTTCTTGATGTTTTTCTCCCTTTTTGCTCTAATAAAAATGATTTAGTTTCAACCTCATCTAACATATGTTTTAATAGTTTTGCATCCTCATCACTACCTACAACAGACATAACACTTACTTTTGCCCCAAGTGATGCAAGGTTTCTAATAACATTTCCTCCACCACCTAAGAAGTTTTTTTCATCTTTTATATCTACAATAGGAACAGGTGCATCTAAAGCAATTCTATCACAACTACCAATTAAAAAAGTATCAATCATTAAATCACCAATAACTAAAATTTTTGGTTTTCTATCAATTTTTATCATCATTTTTCCTATTTGTATAATTTAATTTAACTTGCAAGAGATTTTAAGAAATTTAATGTCATTCTTACACCTGCACCACTTGCACCATATGGATTATATCCCCACTCTTTTTCTACATAAGCAGGTCCTGCTATATCAAAATGAACCCATTTTTGTTTATTATCATCGTATATAAAATTTTCTAAAAATAATCCTGCTGTAATAGAACCACCATATCTTGTATTTGCAATATTACAAATATCAGCAATCTCAGATTTGATAGCCTTTTTCAAGAATCTATTAAAAGGTAAAGAACTTGCATATTCACCAGCTTCTAATGCTTTAGAAACAACTTCTCTTTTCAAGTTTATATTATTTCCCATGATACCAGTTGTATACTCTCCAAGACCAACAACGCAAGCACCTGTAAGAGTAGCAAAATCAAAAATATAATCTATATCTTTTATTTCATCTTGAGCATAACATAAACAATCAGCTAAAACTAATCTACCCTCTGCATCAGTATTTCTAATCTCTATTGTTTTACCATTTTTAGCTTTTAAAACATCATCAGGTTTATAAGCATCTCCACCTATCATATTTTCAACTGCACCAACGATACCGTGGATTTCAATAGGTAAATTTAATTTTGCAACTGTACTCATTACACCTAAAACTGCACTTGCTCCACTTTTATCTGACTTCATAGTAACCATATAATCTGCTGGTTTTAAAGATAATCCACCAGAATCATATGTAAGACCTTTTCCTACTAATACAACTTTTTTCTTAGCATTTTTTGGTTTGTAAGAAAGATGTATTAATTTTGATTCATGAACTGAAGCTCTACCAACACTAAGCATTGCATTCATACCATTTTTTTCTAAATATTTTTCACCTTCAACTCTTATCTCAAGGTCAGACTCTTTTGCAATCTCTTTTGCAACTTCTGCCATAATTTCTGGATAAAAATCTGCTGGTGTAGTATTTACCATATCTCTAGTTTTATTTACTGCTTTTGCTATTAAAATAGATTCTTCATATCTTTTTTCAATATCTTTTGTAAGTTTCTGCGTACAAATAATTAATTCTTGTTTTTTATCTTTTTTCTTTTCTGATTTATATTTATCAAATTTATATGCACCTAAAATTGCACCTTCAACTAGTGCCTTTACATCTAAATCATCTAAATCTATTTTTGCAGCTTTATATTTAGTTGTTTTTAATTTTCTAATTGCTACTGCTATTGCTATCGCAACAGCTTCATAAGTGTTTTCTTCACACCCTACATAAATCTTTTTTTGTTCTGTAAGCATAATAACTGATTCATCTTTTGCTTCAAAACCTAAGTTTTCTAAAATCTCTTTATCTTTTAACTTTTCAATAGAGTTAGTAAGTATTATTTCAAAATCTGATTTTACTTTTTTTATATCTTTTTCAACTATATTAACTTTCAATACTTTTCTCCTTTTTCTTTGTAACTTTATGAAAATAATAGATTATACTTCCACCAATAAGTAATCCTAATGGAGCTGCATAATACCAATGCTCTTTTACCCATTTTAATACAACTAAAATCTCTTGCCCAAAATACCATGCAGGTATAATAGTAAGAGCTGCCCAACACCAAGCACTAATCAGATTAATAAAAGCAAACATTTTGCCACTATATCTAGTAAGTCCTATAGAGATAGGAATAATAGTTCTCATCCCATACATATATCTTTGAATAAAAATTATAGGCCAACCATATTTTATCAAAAGAAGATGAGCAAGAGCAAACTTTCTTCTTTGACCTTTAAAATTTTTATGCACATAAGCTTTATTGAATCTTCCAATATAAAAATATATTTGGTCTCCTGCAAAACCACCAAGACCTGCAACAAATATTGCAATATACAAGTTCATGTCACCTGTATGAGAAAGAAGTCCTGCCATTATAAGACCTGCTTCTCCTTCTAGGATACTCCATGCAAAAAGAATAATATATCCATATTGTCTTAATAAATAAACAAATTTTTCTTCTATTCCAGAAACTGGTGCATGATATAAGTTATAAGCTAAAAATACAACAAATAAAGCAACTACAACAAAGAGTATTTTCCCTGAATTGTTTTGAAGTTTTTTAAAAAAGTCACTCATATCTACCCTTAATCAAAATGTAAAATCTCTTTTGCCTGAACCATATCTTTATCACCTCTTCCTGATAGATTGACAATGATTGTTTTACCCTTTAATTTATCTTGTGCTTTTTTTAAAAAAGCTACAGCATGAGAACTTTCAAATGCAGGAATGATACCCTCTTTTTGAGATAACCAAACAAAGGCATCTAATGCCTCTTTATCTGTTATTGAGTCATATTGAACAACTTTTTTATCTTTTAAAAATGAGTGTTCAGGTCCAATTCCTGGATAATCTAATCCTGCACTAATAGAATGAGCTTCCAATACTTGACCATCTTCATCTTGTAGAAGATATGAACATTGTCCATGTAAAATACCAGGGCTTCCTTTCTCCAAAGAACATCCATGTTTATTTGTATCTAAACCTAAACCTCCAGCTTCAATACCAATGCAAGTAACCTCTTTATCTTCTAAAAAGTGAGAAAATGTACCAATTGCATTTGAACCACCACCAATACATGCAACTACAAAATCTGGAAGCCTACCCTCTTTTTCTAATATTTGTCGTCTAGCTTCCCAGCCAATAACTGCTTGGAAATCCCTAACCATCATAGGATATGGATGTGGACCTGCAACTGTTCCAATGATATAAAAAGTATCTCTTGCATTTGTAACCCAATATCTAATAGCATCATTCATTGCATCTTTTAAAGTTTTACTTCCACTTTCTACTGCAATAACTTTTGCACCTAATAACTTCATTCTAAATACATTTAATTCTTGTCTTGAAACATCCTTTGCACCCATAAAAACAGTACATTCAAGTCCTAATAAAGCGGCAATAGTAGCAGTTGCAACCCCATGTTGTCCTGCTCCTGTTTCAGCTATAACTTTTGTTTTACCAAGTTTTTTTGCTAAAAGACCTTGAGCTATTACATTATTTACTTTATGTGCTCCTGTATGGTTTAGATCTTCCCTTTTTAAATATACCTTTGCCCCAATCTCATCACTAATATTTTTTGCATAATATAATGGGTTTTCTCTACCTACATAATCTTTTAGAAGATAAGAAACCTCTTTCCAAAACTCTTTATTAAATCTATATTTTAAGTATTCTTCTTCTAATTGTTTTAAAACTGGCATTAATGTTTCAGGAACAAATCGTCCACCAAACTCTCCAAAATGGCCATTTTCATCTGGGTCATACTTTGAAGGTTTTGGAATATAGTATAAATCTGTATTTTCTTCAATTTCAATATCTGTAGTATTAACTACTTTATTATCTTCCATTATTTTCCCTATTAAAATTATTCTATATCAAGTACTGCATAAACTGGTGCATGTTCAGATATTTTTTTCACTCCATCTAAAAATGTAAGGTTCATTACAAAACAAATCTCTACTAAATTTGCACCTACATCTTTTATAAGTTTTGCTGCTGCATTTGCAGTACCACCGGTAGCTATTAAATCATCTATTAATAAAACTCTTGCATCTTTTTTTAAAAAAGCATCAATATGAATCTCTACTTCATCATATCCATATTCAAGTTCGTATTTTTCACACACCGTTGTGCTTGGTAATTTACCTTTTTTTCTAACTGGAACAAATCCAATTTTTAACCTATCAGCTAATGCTGAACCAAATATAAAGCCTCTTGAATCAATACCAGCAATAAAATCTAAATTATAAGATTTATATTTTTCTTCTAAATGGTTCATCAAAGTTTGTAAAGCTTCTGCATTATTCAAAAGTGTAGTTATATCTTTAAATACTATACCTTTTTTTGGAAAATCTTTAACATCTCTTATAGAGTTATAAATTAAATTTTTATCTTCAATAGTTAAATCCATGTAAATTCCTGTTCATATTTTGAAAAGTATTACATTCTATCGAAAATATTATTATGATATTATAATTCTAGGAACATCTTTTATGCTTTGGCATATATAGTTTGCTTTAGAAACTTTTTCATCAAATTTATGCCCTGATTTTACTTGTATAGTATTTTTTATATTAGCGTTTATTGCACATTCAATATCTGAAAATTTATCCCCAATCAACCATGAGTTTTCTAAATCTATATCAAAGTTTTTTAATATAGTATCAATCATACCTGTTTTGGGCTTTCTACAGTTACAATTATCTTCTTTTTTATGTGGACAAAATTCAACTTGAGATATTTTGATATTTTTATCATAAAATAGATCCAACATCCATGAGTTTAATCTTTTAAAATCATCTTCAGTATAAAATCCTCGTGCAATCCCTGATTGATTAGTAATAATAAATAAAATAAACCCATTATTTAAAAGCTCTTTTAATGTATCAAAAATGCCATCTATAAACTCAAAATCTCTAATTTTATATAGATAATCTTTCTCAATATTGATAACACCATCTCTATCTAAAAATACAGCCTTGTTCATAAATATAGCCTTTTTTTATTTTAGCTATATTCTAGCAAATTTATATTAAATCAAAATTTTGTGTTTTTACATCCAAATTTATTAGGGCATCACATACAGAACCTGCATCATCTGCTACTGATAGTTTTATTAATTTATCTTTCACTTCTAAAGTTGCACAATCTTTTTCTTCATCTTTAAAAATAATTTTTTGATCTTCAATTATCCAATTTGAATTATTTAAAGTTACAGCATCAGATATTTTATCAATTTTTCTATTTACTAAATAATGACTTTGTATTGATGTTATTGTTACTACAATATCTCTTTTTATTGTAGAAGCCAGAGCAGAATCTCTTGTATTCATATATTTGGGAATTGCAAATGAGGCAATTATGCCTATAACAACTATTGAAAATACAAGTTCCAAAAGAGTAAAAGCAGCTTTCATAGCACAACCTTTAATAATTTAAAAGATTATAACCACTTAAGCCTTAAATATAATTTACTTAATTATATTTATAATATATTTGGAATATCTATATTTGCTTCTTTATTTGTATCAATAACTGTTTCAAAAACTACTTCAATTGGAGCATCATTTGAGTTTTCTTTGTCTACAAATCTAGTGAATTGCTTTTGGAAATCAAGTTTTACAGTACCAATAGGTCCATTTCTTTGTTTTCCAATAATTATTTCTGCTTCCTCTACAGGTTTATTAACAAAAGTAGATTTATACTCTTCCCCTTTATCTTTTGCTTCTTTCTCTTTTCTTGCTTCTTCTCTTTCTTTATAAACATCATCTCTATAAACAAACATAATAATATCAGCATCTTGCTCAATTGCACCAGATTCTCTTAAGTCACTAAGCATTGGTCTTTTATCTGGTCTACTTTCAAGTCCCCTGTTTAACTGAGATAAAGCCAAGATCGGAATTTTCATCTCTCTTGCCAACATCTTAAGACCCCTTGAGATATCAGAAACCTCTTGGTGTCTATCTTTGTTTCCTGTTCCTTGCATAAGTTGAAGATAATCTATTATTACCATAGAGATATTATTGTCTTCATTTTGAGCTAGTTTTCTAACTCTTGCTCTTAGCTGATTGATATTTACACTACCACCATCATCAACAAAAAGTTTTTTTGTATTTAAATCTTCGAAAGCTTTTGTTAGATTTGACCATTGATTATCATCCATATCACCTTTTCTAAGATTTTGAAGAGGTATTGATGTTTTTGCTGCAAGCATCCTTAACATCAGTTGTTCAGCAGGCATCTCTAGTGAGAAAAATATCACACCTTTTCCTGCTTCAACATTTTTAAGACACATGTTAAGAACAAGGGCCGTTTTCCCCATCGCTGGCCTTGCAGCTATAATTACTAAATCCCCTTCATTAAATCCTGTAGTTCTTTTATCTAAATCATAAAAACCAGTAGTTTCTCCAATAAGGTGTTTATTACCTAACTCTTTCATTTTTTTAATATAAGAAAGAGTATCAGTTGTTACAACTTCCATATTCTTTAGTTCTGATGTTGCGCTATCTGTTGAGATTTTATATAGTTCACCTTGGACTACATCTAAGGCATCATTTGCACTAACTTCCTCTTCCATAGAAACTTTTTTGATAGTTGTTGCAAGTGTAGCAAGCTCTCTTTTTACAGAACCATCTTTTATCTCTTTTACATATGCTAAAGTATTTGTTATAGGATTTGCAGAAAGTATCTCTAATAAAATTGAATCATCTACATCTTTGTCATTTACTCTTTTTCTAATAAACTCTTCATCAATTGGCATATCATCATTATGAAGTTTTACCATAACCTCAAAAATCTTTTGATGTGCAGGAAGATAAAAATCTTTTGGTTTTAATACCCCTAATACATCTTCTAACTCTTCAGGATTAAAAAGAATTGAACTTAAAACTGCTCTTTCAATATTTATACTATAAACGCTATCCATAATTGTAAATGAAAAATGAAAAGTGAAAAATGAAAAATGGTAATTCCATTTTCAAATACACTAGACACTAAACACTTCTTCTCCTTTAAACTTTCTAACTATTTTTTTTAGCTTCTTCTTCAACCTCTTGTAAAAATCTTTCAAGAAGTTTATCTGTTGGAAGTTTTGCTATTGTTTCACCTTTTTTTATAATAAGTCCAGTACCTTTTCCATAGGCTATTGCCACATCTGCACTTTTTGCTTCACCTAAGGCATTTACTACACAACCCATTACAGAAACATTTAAAGGTGTTTTTATATGTTTTGTTTTCTCTTCCACTTGGGCTACTGCACTTACTAAATCTGCTTCGATTCTACCACAAGTAGGACATGAAATAATATTTAATCCCTCTTTACTAAGTCCTGCATCTTTTAGTATTGCTCGTCCAACTTCAATCTCTTTTTCCAACTCACCTGTAATTGAAACTCTTAGAGTATCTCCAATACCATCTAAAAGTAAACTTCCTAAAGCAATTGAAGATTTAATCGTTGAATGAAACAATGTTCCAGCTTCTGTAACACCTAAATGAAATGGATAATTATTCATAGGTCGTAACATTCTATATGCTTCAACAGTTCTTTGAACATCACTAGCTTTAAGTGAGATTTTAATATCTTCAAAACCTAAATCTTCCAGATATTTTATATTATAATCTGCACTTTCAACCATACCACGAGCAGTTTGACCATATTTATCTTCAAACTCAGATTCTAAAGAACCACAGTTTACCCCTATTCGTATTGGAAGATCTCTTTCTTTGCAAGCTTTTACTACCTCTTTTACTCGCTGTTTATTTCCAATATTTCCAGGATTTATTCTAATACAATCAACTACTTCGGCAGCAATTAATGCTAATTTGTGGTTAAAATGTATATCTGCAACCAAAGGTAAAGATGTTTGTTCTTTTATCTGCTTTAAGGCATTGGCTGCTTCTATATCTGGTACTGCAACTCTTACAATATCAGCACCTGCAAAATGTAATGCATTTATTTGTTCAACAGTTGTTTTAATATCACTTGTTTTACTGTAAGTCATAGATTGTACTGAGATTGGAGCATCTCCTCCAATAGCAACCTTACCTACATAAATTTTCTTTGTTGGGTATCTATTTATCATAAAATGAATTCTATCCAAAAAAGATTAATTTATACCAAAGAAATAGATTAATTTTTTTTGATAAGATCGATTATTTTAAAAACTATTATATATACTCACATTAGCTTGATAATTTAAAAATAATTCTATAAAGCTATTAAAAAGCTTAAGTTTTTTATCTACTTTTTAATTAAAAAAAATTATAATTAATTTATATAATAGGTGGTATTTCAATGTTAAAAAAAAGAAAAAGTTTATATTTTTTTTTCTTATATATTTTAATCTCTATAGGTGTTTTTTATTTATCAATAAATTACATAAATAACGAAGAACAAAACTTACTCCATCAAAAATACACTTTAGTATCAGAAAATACTAAAAAAAATATAATACACCTAATAGAAGATAAACAAAATGCAACCTTAGTCTTTGCCATATCAATTGCAAGGGATGATAGTATCAAAAACTCATTACTAAAGAATGATACTTCCTTATTAAAACTTGATGATTTTTCTAAAACCTTAAAAAAATATAGTAATTTCAAAAATATTTGGTTTCAAATAATAGACAAAAATGGTAATAGTTTTTATAGAAGTTGGGCTGAGCATAAAAATGATTCCCTAATTTTTAGAAAAGATTTAAAACAAATTTTAAAAGATAAACAAATACAATCAACTATTAGTGTTGGACGATATGATATGACTTTTAAATCAATGATACCAATCTTTCATGGGGATAAATTTATAGGTATTTTTGAAATAATTTCCCATTTTAATTCAATATCAAAAATCTTAGAAACTGATGGCATAGATAATATCTTTCTTGCAGATAAAAAATATAAAAATAGTATAATTTATCCTTTTTCAAAAAAATTTATTGATGATTACTATATTTCTAATTTAAATGCTAAAGAGTATTTAATCGATTTAATAAAAAATAATATAAAAAAAATTATCTCCACTAAAAACTATTTTATTTTAGAAAATAAATTAATCAATGTTTATCCATTAGATAATAAGTATGAAAATATAGGAGTTATTGTCAGTGCAATTGATTTAAAAAACATTGATATATCAAATATAAAATCTTTTAAAATGGCTTCAATTATCTATTTAACATTAACAATTGTCTTATTAGGATTTATTATAGGAATAGTTAATTATTCTTTATATTCTACAAAAATCAATAGATTAAATAAAAAGTTACGACGAAATATAAAAATTACAAGAGTGCAAAAGAAAAAAAATCAAACAATTTTAGATTCTCAAGAAAATATTATCATAATTACAGATGGAGAAACTCTAAAAAACTCAAATAAAGCGCTTTTTAAATTTTTTGATACATATAAAAACATTAAAGAATTCAAAAAAAGATATAAATGTATATGTGAAACCTTCATCGATATGAATGATGATGATTATGTTATAGATAAAGAATATGAAGGTGGTAAAAATTGGGCAGAATATATACTTGCTAATTCTAATAAAAATTTTAAAGCAGCAATAAATAAAAATAATGAAATACACCATTTTAAATTAAATGTTAATCAAACACAATTTGAAAATGAACCAACACCTTATATTGTTGTAACACTAACAGATATTACATATGAAATAGAACAACAAAAAATGTTAAAAAATTTAAATGAAAACTTAGAACATCTTGTAGAAGATAAAACTAAAGAATTAAAAGAATTAAACGAATCTTTGGAAGAAAAAATTCAAGTTGAGATTAGTAAAAGTAAAGAGAAAGATACCATAATTTTCCAACAAAATAAAATGGCAGCGATTGGTGAAATGTTATCTAATATTGCTCATCAATGGAGACAACCTTTAAGTTGTATAACAACTGCTGCAAGTTCTTTACAACTTCATTATGAGCTTGATAAACTAGATAAAAAAGAGTTAGATTCTTCTTGCGAACACATTATAAATAGTTCATTATATCTTTCTAAAACAATAGATGATTTTAAAAATTTCTTTAAAAGAGATAGTAAAAAACAAAATTTTCTACTTATTGATACAATACAAAGTAATCTAAATCTATTAAAAGAACATTTTAAAATGAATAATGTTGAAGTGATTTTAGATGTTGATGAAGCTTTCTCTTTATATGGATATAAAAATGAATTTCAACAAGCAATTTTAAATATTATTAATAATTCTATTGATGCCTTTTTAACTAATAATATTACTCATAGAAGATTGATAATAATTACACAAAGTAAAAACCAATTGTCAATAAAAGATAATGCAAATGGAATAGATGAGAAAATTATAAATAAAATTTTTGAACCATACTTTACTACAAAACATCAAAGTCAAGGTACAGGATTAAGTTTATACATGACAAGAGAGATATTGATAAAACATCAAAACAGTACAATGCAAGCTCAAAATACTACTTTTACTTTTGAAAATGAAGACTATAAAGGGTTTGAAATACTAATCAATTTCAATCAATAAAAGATTATTAAACTTTTATTTTGAAAACCTTCGATATAATTGCGCCAGTTTATATAAAGGGTTTACATGCAAAATATTGCTATTTTTGATATTGTAATCATTAGTATTACTCTTCTACTTGGTCTAAAAGGCTTATTAAGAGGATTTATAAAAGAGGTTTTTGGTTTATTATCTATTGTTGGTGGAATTTTTGTTGCTTCAAGAGTTGCATTAGATGTAGGGAATATGATAGCACCTATATTGGCATTGGAAAATAAAGCAACTATTCAATTAATAGGTTTTATTGTTACTTTAATTGCAATCTGGGCAATTATTTATCTTCTTGGAATTATTATAAGTAAAATTTTCTCAATAAGTGGTCTTGGGATTTTTGATAGAATATTAGGATTTTTATTTGGATGTGCAAAAATATTTCTAATTTTGTCAATTATTGCACATATTTTATACCAATTTAATTCATTTAAAAATCTATTTAATGAAAAAATTTCTAATTCTATAGTTTTTCCAGTTTTAAATGAAACTGGTGGATTTATTATGAAGTTAGAAACTAAAGATTTTATGCCAAAACAAGAAAAAGAAAATGTAAAACAACAAAATGGCGTTGATATGGAAGATGAAGATTTAAAGAAAAATGAATCTTTAATGGATGAGTTCAAAAAAACTATTGATGAAGTAAAAGAAACAACTGTAAAATCAGGTACACAAGTGGTTGATTCAGTTAAAAAAACTATTAATAACACTGTTGATAAAGCTTCAGAAGAGTTAAAAGAAACTACTAATGAAACTATAGATAACACAATTGAAAATAAAGAAAACCAGAGATTAGAAGAAAAAGGAAATTAATATTGTTTGAGAATAAATATATACAACAAAGAATTGAAAAAGCAAATGTTTTAAGACAAAATGGTATCAACCCTTATTCAAATGAAAGTTCAAGAAATACAACTATTTCAAAATACCTAAATGTAAATAGTGATTTATTCCAAAAAGAGGATAAAAGGGACGAAAAAAGAGATTATGTTGTAGCAGGTAGAATTAAGTTTTTCAGACTTATGGGTAAAGCATCATTTTTAAAAATAGAAGATGAGAGTGGTATTTTACAAATTTATGTAGCAAGAGACAACCTTCCTGAAGGTTTCTATAACGATGTTTTCAAAAAGAATATTGAAGTTGGAGATATTATAGAAGTTGGTGGATATCCATTTGTTACAAACAAAGGGGAATTATCTTTACATGTTAATAATTTAAAGATTTTAACTAAAGCTATCTCTCCACTTCCAGAAAAATATCATGGTATTCAAGATAAAGAGTTAAGATATAGACAAAGATATTTAGACCTTATTATGAACTCTCAAGTTAGAAAAACTTTTCATATTAGAAGTAGAGTTATAAGTCTTACTAGAAGATTCTTTGAAAATAAAGGTTTCTTAGAGGTTGAAACTCCAATGATGCACCCAATAGCAGGTGGAGCAAATGCTAAACCTTTTGTAACTCACCACAATGCACTAGGAGTTGATAGATTCTTAAGAATTGCACCTGAGCTTTATCTAAAAAGACTTATTGTTGGTGGATTTGAAGCAGTATTTGAGATAAATAGAAACTTTAGAAACGAAGGTATGGATGCAACTCATAATCCTGAGTTTACATCTATTGAATTTTACTGGGCATATAAAACATACAAAGATTTAATTGAACTTACTAAAGAGTATTTTGACTTTTTATTTGAGCATTTAGATTTACCAACTAAACTTCCATATGGAGAGTTAGAGATAGATTTTACAAAATTTTCTGAAATCCCTTTAATTGAATCACTTACAACTATAGGTGGAATTCCAGCTGATATTACAGAAGATAAAGATAAAATCATTGCATTTATGAAAGAAAAAAATCTTGAAGTAAATGAAAACATGAACCTTGGACAATTACAAGGTGAACTTTTTGATGAGTATGTAGAAGCAAAACTTATCAACCCAACATTTATCACAGAATATCCTGTAGAAATATCTCCACTTGCTAGAAGAAATGATGAAAAAACTCATTTAACAGATAGATTTGAGCTATTTATTGCTGGTAAAGAGATTGCAAATGCCTTTAGTGAGTTAAACGACCCACTTGATCAATTAGAAAGATTTGAAGGTCAAATTGCTGCAAAAGATGCTGGTGATGATGAAGCACATGAGATGGATGAAGATTTTGTAAATGCTTTATCTTATGGTATGGCTCCAACTGCTGGCCAAGGTATTGGTATAGATAGATTAGTTATGATGTTAACAAACCAACATAGTATTAGAGATGTACTTCTTTTCCCTGCAATGAAACCTATTGCAAAAGAGATAGATTTACACGCTGATGAAGAATAATATAAAAAATTAAAATTTATAAAAGGATTTATTTAATATGAGCTTTATAACAGAACAAAGTTTAGAAACAGCAGATAAAGAGCTGTTTGATATAATAGAAGGTGAGTTAGAGAGACAAACTGATCATTTAGAGATGATAGCAAGTGAGAACTTTACAAGCCCAGCAGTAATGCAAGCGATG
>QKDL01000095.1 GCA_003252105.1 Arcobacter sp. | reverse complement strand
TGGTGACCATGATTGGACTTGAACCAACGACAACCACGATGTCAACGTGGTGCTCTACCAACTGAGCTACACGGTCAAGTAGATTAGATACTTAGATCGTGTAGTTCTTTGAAAAGAAAAGCTTCAACAATTTCATCAATACTTCTTTGTTTTGGAGCAACAAGTACTGCGATACCCTCTTCTTGAAATTGCCAAACGTATTCTTGTTCATTTATTACAACAACTGTTTCAATCCATGCTTGTATATCAGTTCTATCTTTGTAAAAAGTACACTCAACAATCTGTCCTTCATCTAATTCAATGAAAGCCCAGTACTCTGATGCATCAAGTGTGGTAATAAGTGCTTCATGTCTTCTATTACAATCAACAGGTATTAGTAAGTTCATACATGTCCTTTAAATTATCCAATATTATATATTTTTAAAACTTATTATTACATATAATTTTTTTTATACCATTTAGAAAATACAAATAATGTCCATAAATGCTGTTTAAATTTTTTATTTTTTGCTAAGTTACAAATTTTAATAATATATTCTTCATTAAATAGATTAGTCTCTTTGTTCACTAATAAGATTGTTTCTAAAATTGAATCTTTATATTCTTCTTGTATCCATTCGTTAAAAGGGGAATTAAAACCTTTTTTTGTACGATTTATAATTGTATCAGGGATATATTTTTTAGCAATTTTTTTTAATAAATATTTGTTTGTATCTCCAACTTTAATATTTGAATCTATACTAAACAGAAGATTTACTAAATTTACATCTAAAAATGGGGTTCTAACCTCCAAAGAATTTCTCATTGATATTCTATCAACTTTACTTAAGAGTGCTTCCCCTAGCCAAATTTTTAAATCAATATAACTCATCCAATCAACTGGATCTTTTTTTTGAGCTTCACTTTTAAAAGTTGGAACCTTTTTAAAAAGTCGTCTTTTTTGTAAGTTTGAGAAAATCTCTCCAAAAGAGTTATATAAAGGCTCTTTTTTTATAATTCTTCTTAAATATTCACTCTCTTTTGTATTGTTTTGCAAAGCAGAGATAATTGAGTCTAAAAATTGGTTTTGTGAATTACTCAAAGATTTTTCAAAATCATAATATCCTAAAAACTTTTTATAGTTATCATATCCTAAAAAGAGTTCATCACTACCTTCTCCACTAAGAACAGTTTTTATCCCTGCATCTTTAATCTTTTTTGTAAGAATATTTAGAGGAACAGCAGCACTATCTGCATGGGGTTGTTCTAAGGCATCTAAAGTATCTTCTAAATACTCTATAAAATCATTTTTTCCTATGGTAACAGCTGTATGGTTAGAGTTAATATGTTTTGCTGTAATATTGGCGTATTTTAGTTCACAGTAATTTTTATACTCATCATAACCAATTGAAAAGGTATTTATTTTTTTGGAACTTATTGTTGAATAAATAGCAGAGATTAAAGAGCTATCGACTCCTCCACTTAGTAGTGATCCAACCTCTACATCTGATACAAGTCTAGCTTCTACACTTTTTATTAAACACTCTTCAATTTTTTCTAAAGCTGTATTTTCATCTTTTATAGCTTTATAGGTATTTATCTTATAATATTTCTTTTTTTCAATAGTTTTATTATCAAAAATTAAATAAGTAGCAGCCTCTAAAGAGTTTATATCTTTGTAAAAAGTATTCTCAGATAAGGGAACAAAGTATTGTACATATTGACTAAGTGCTATTTTATTTAAAGCAGGAATAGTTCCTAATATCTCAATTATTGATTTTAAAGAACTTGAAAATATAAACTTATCATCTTTGAAGTAATAAAAAAATGGTTTTTTACCATATCTATCCCTTGCGCAAAAATATTTATCTTGTTTTATATCATAAATACAAAAAGAGAACATACCATTTAGTTTATTTAAGAAATCTAGCCCATATTTTTGGTATAAACGTATTAAAACTTCTGTATCAGATTCAGTTTTACAAACTAAGTTTTCATCTATTATAAGTTGTTTATAGTTATAAATCTCTCCATTAAAAACAATTAATATATCATCAAAAACCATAGGTTGATTTGCTTCATTATCTAAATCTATAATGGCCAATCTTGTATGACCAAACTCTTTTGAATTTATTTGAATATTACTATTAAAGTCTGGTCCTCTATTGTTTAATAGCTTTAATGCTTGAGTAAACTTTGAACTAATAAAGTTTGTACCTAAAATACCACACATCTTATAATCCAAAAAAACTATTAATAATAAGTAGATAAATGTAAATAAAAACGATAAAAACAACTGAGCTAATTAAAACTGAAAATGTTGTGTCTATTGGCTTACAATTGTATAATGATGCTAGATTTACATTATTAACGGCTAGTGGGACGATTAGTTCTAAAAACAAGATGGCACCAACTAAAGGATCAATTTTAAAATATAAAATCACATATAAACCAACAATTGGCAATACTATGTGTTTAAAAGCTGAAATATTAAGTGAAAGTTTCCAATTGGCAGTTTTAATCTTAACTTGTGACATAAAAACACCAAAGATTACTAACTGCATAACTATAGCAGCATATGCACCCATAGTAAAAAGTTTATCAAAATCTTCATTCAAAGTATAGCCATTATAATTATAAGCAATTGCAATTACTGCAAACCAGATAGCAGGAATTTTAAATATCTCTTTTAATGAATTTATAAAACTGAATTTATTACCAGCAAAAAAATAAACTGAAAATATATAGATAAAAAAAACATTTGCAATATTTAAAATAGAAGTATATGGAACACTTACTTCTCCAAAAAGTGCAATACCAAGTGGGATACCTAAGTTACCAGTATTACCTACAAGTGAAGTTGCTAAAAATATTGATTTATCCTGATAGTCTTTAAATATTGCTTTTGCATAAAAGAAAGCTATAAATAAAACTATAAATATACAAATAAAATAGATCAAAGGAGATAAAATGAACTGTTCGTTTATAGGTGATCTATTTA
Organism: Arcobacter sp.; assembly: GCA_003252105.1. Classification (GTDB taxonomy): domain Bacteria; phylum Campylobacterota; class Campylobacteria; order Campylobacterales; family Arcobacteraceae; genus Halarcobacter. The sequence goes on along the minus strand of QKDL01000095.1, from coordinate 25,176 downwards.
ATCCCCAAAATATAAGAATAGGTTGTAAAAAATATAAGTTTAATAATACAAAGCTACGTTCGTTTACTTGGTTTTTGAAAACTAATTTATATACAAAACCAATGATAATAAAAAGATAGATTGTAGCAACTGATAGTAAAGCTTCGATAAAAATTCCTTTATAAAAAAGGAATTTTATCAAAAAAAAGTAGTATAACTATTTAAGCCATAATACCTTTAATCATAAAGAATATAGCTGCTGATAAAACTGCAGCAGCAGGTACAGTTATTATCCATGCTGCAATGATTTTTTTAACTGCATCTCTTTTAACATATTTAACTCTTTTAGCAGTTTTAAACTCTTTTTTCTCTTCTTTTACTTGCTCTTCTTTATCTTCTATTTTTCTATATAGGTCAGCGATTCTTACATAATCAGATTTACTTTTTTTATCAAGTTTCTCTAACTTAGTTAGTTCAGCTTGATAATCATCAAGTATTTTTTTATCTTTTTTAAATTTTTCTCTAACATCTTTTAAAAATTTCTCTTCACTTGAATCTAACCATTCTCTTAAAAAACCTACACCAAATACACCACCAACTGCAATATGTGTTGATGATACAGGAAGTCCAAGTTGTGATGCAATGATTACAGTAATCGCTGCTGCCATTGCTATTGAAAAAGCTCTTACTTGGTCTAATTCGGTTATTTCGCTACCAACTGTTTTAATTAGTCTTGGCCCATAAAGTATAAGACCAATAGAAATACCAATTGCTCCAACAGCCATAACCCAAAATGGGATACCAACTTTAGTTGAAATACCTGCATTTAAAACTGCATCATTAATAGCAGCAAGTGGTCCAATTGCATTTGCAACATCATTTGCACCATGGGCAAAAGATAAAAGAGCTGCTGCAAAAATTAAAGGAATAGTAAATAATGAATTAACTCCATCTCTATTATTTTTGATTTTTTTAGAGGCTTTTAAAATCAAAGGTTTAACTAAAATAAAAACTAATACTGCAATTACAATACCAATCAATCCTGCACTTATAAAGTTAAGTTTAATAAGATGTTTAATCCCTTTTAAAATAATATAAGTAGAAAAAGCCCAGGTCATAACTGCAACTAATATTGGAACAAATTTTCTTGCAGATTCAAGTAAATCATCTTTGTAGATTATATTTTTCTTTATAAAATATAAAAATGATGCGGCAATAATACCACCTAGTATTGGTGAGATTACCCAAGAAGCTGCAATTTTACCCATTGTTGGCCATGAAACAATTGCAAAGCCTGCTGCTGCAATACCTGCCCCCATAACTCCTCCAACTATTGAGTGGGTAGTTGATACAGGTGCCCCAACAGAGGTTGCAAAATTTAACCACATCGCAGCTGCAAGTAGAGCTGCTGTCATAGCCCAAATAAAAATATCAGGATTTGCAATCAATGCGGGGTCAATAATCCCTTTTTTAATAGTCTTTACTACATCTCCACCAGCAATAAATGCACCAGCTGCTTCAAATACTGCTGCAACTATAATTGCCCACATCATTGTCATTGCTTTTGAACCTACGGCTGGTCCTACGTTGTTAGCAACATCATTGGCTCCAATATTCATTGCCATGTATGCACCAAATACGGCACCAATTATTAAAAATGTATTATTGTGTATATCTCCATGTGAAGTATAACTCCATAAAAAAACTACTAATACAAACAATAAGCTAAGTGAAAGTTTTGCAAAGGTAGGAAGTGTCTTCTCTGTGGCCTTGCCAAAGGTATCAATTGTGTTAATATCCAAAAATGTCCTTTTGTAACTGATTTGTAATTTAAGTTAAGTAGGATTTTAATGGATATTTGTTTACATAAACTTTAATTAAACTTAAAAAAAATATTACTAACCTATGTATCTTATTTGTAATCTCTATATTTTATTCTTCTTTTTTTTGTAAATTTAAGGATAAATTTAGCTTAAAATATTGTATTATTTCTATAAAACTTGACAAATTTTAAAATTTTTTATAAAATATCTATAAAATATAGATATAATATATAAAAAGGAGATTTAGATGAGTATTTCAATACTTACAAAAGAAAATTTTCCAGAAGTTACTAAAGTTAAAAAAGAGTTTAACATATTTAGAGCATTAAAAATTAAAAAAGGAAAACTTGAAATGGTAGAATTTTTTAATAAAGATGGTGCTTTTAGAGGCTTTGGAAGAGACACAAAAGCTGCTTTTAAAAAAGCAACTAGAGTGTTAAAAAAACATTATAGATAAAAAGAGTTTAACTCTTTTTATCTTCTTGATCCACTTCTAGACCTAGATGAATTAGATGAAGAGTTTCTTCTATTTCTAAAGTTACCTCTTCCTCCACCTCTAGAGTTTCTTCTTCCACCTTTACCATTTCTATCTGATGAATTATCATTTTTTAGTCTATCGAAAAGTTTTTGAATATCAATCTCTGATTTTCCTATATAATTACTACCTTTTACATAAGTAGTATTTGTAAGCATAGAAGCTAATTTATGAGCAATAGTTGATAAGTCATATTCCTCTTTTAAACTTTCTACTAAACTAATTCCAGAATCATAAACCTTTTGTTCTAAAATTTTTGTTTTTAAACTATCTGTTTTTTTCTCTTTTACTGAATTGATATTTGGGATAACTTTTGCTTCTAATTTCCCTCCTGTAGAGCTTTGAATTTTTTGTAACATTCTAAACTCATGTGGAGTTACTATAGAAACTGCCATTCCCTCTTTACCTGCACGTCCAGTTCTTCCAATTCTATGTACATAAGATTCACTATCAAATGGTAAATGATAATTAAATACGTGACTTACATCATTTACATCTAATCCCCTTGCTGCAACATCTGTAGCAATTAAAATCTCTAATTTACCTTTTTTGAAAGCATTTATAGCTTCTTCTCTTTGTCTTTGCTCCATATCTCCATGAAGACCTTTTGCACTAAATCCTTGAGAAACTAAAAAAGTAGAAAGTCTATCAACTTCTTTTTTTGTTCTACAGAAAATTATAGATTTTTCTGGGTTTTTAAAATCGTATAATCTAATTAATGCATCATCTCTTTCATGTTCATCAACAACATAAAAAGTTTGTGTAATTTTTGAATTAGTTACTTCACTTTTAGTAATTGTTATAAACTCTGGCTCATTTAATATAGTTTGAGCAAGTTTTTTAATAGCAGGTGGCATAGTTGCAGAGAATAATAGAGTTTGTCTTTTTTCTGGCATAAAAGTGAAAATCTCTTTTATATCATCTAAAAATCCCATATCTAACATCTCATCAGCTTCATCAAGTACAACATAAGAAGGAGTTATCTCAATTTTTTTATCTCTTAATAGATCTAAAAATCTTCCTGGTGTAGCAACAATAATACCAGCACCTTCTATATGTTTTAATTGTCTACTATATGATTGACCACCATAAACTGTAGCAGTATTGATTTTTAGATTTTTACTAAATCTAAAAAGCTCATCTGATACTTGCATTGCAAGCTCTCTTGTTGGCACAATTACAACTGCTTCTACCCCTTTGTTTCCAGCCATCATATTAATAATTGGTAAACCAAATGCTGCTGTTTTACCAGTTCCTGTATGTGCCTGTCCTACAATATCTTTTCCATTTAAAACTACTGGAATTGCATCAGCTTGAATAGGGCTTGGCTCTTTAAAACCTGCATCACTAATTGCTTGTTGCAAAACCTCTTTAAAATTGAAATCTTTAAAAGTCATCTATTACCTTTTGTGTAAATATAAAAAAATACACGAATATAAACTTTTTGATTCTATTATAGAATTTTTTTTAAAACTGATTGCTTTAATGGAAAGCGTGGCTTTGAAAACGAAACTCAAAGTAAAATAGTATATAAATGTGTATAATTTTGGCGATTGTATCTAAAAAGTGATTAATATTTGCTTTTATATAAAAAGTGGCTGAAACCACTTTTTATAATTGATCTAAACTTTTATAATCTTCTAGGTATTTAGTATCGTAGTTATTATTGATGAAATCTTCGTTTTCCATCATTTTTTGATGGAAAGGAATAGTTGTTCTAATCCCTTCAACTTCAAATTCATTTAGAGCTCTTTTCATAATATTGATAGCTTTTTCTCTATCTCTTCCCCAAACAATTAGTTTACCAATCATTGAGTCATAATATGGAGGCACTACATAGTTTGTATAGATATGAGAATCAACTCTTACATTTCTTCCACCTGGAACCATCCATTGAGTTATCTTTCCTGGACTTGGTAAAAATGAGTTTGGATCTTCTGCTGTGATTCTACACTCAATTGCATGACCTCTAAATTTGATAGCTTCTTGAGGTGGTAACTCATCACCTTCAGCAACTTTAATCATCCACTCAATTATATCAAGACCAGATACCATCTCTGAAACTGGATGTTCAACTTGAAGTCTTGTATTCATCTCCATAAAATAGATGTTTTGTTTATCATCAGCTAAAAATTCAAAAGTTCCAGCACCTTCATATTTTAAGTATTTTGTTGCTTTTACTGCAACTTCATGAAGATGTGCTCTTGTTTCATCATTTAATAAAATTGCAGGAGATTCTTCAATAACTTTTTGATGTCTTCTTTGTAAAGAACAATCTCTTTCTCCAATATGGATTGCATTTCCATGAGAGTCACCTAACACTTGTACTTCTATATGTCTTGGTTTATTGATAAATCTTTCAAGGTACATTGTTCCATCACCAAAAGCTGCAAGTGCTTCAGAAGAAGCAGCTGTAAAAAGTTGCTCAAACTTCTCTTCACTTTCAATTAGTCTCATACCTCTACCACCACCACCAGCAGCAGCTTTTGCCATAATTGGGTAACCAATTTCAGCAGCTATTTTTTTAGCTTCTTCAACAGAATGAACAGAACCATCACTTCCTGGTACAACAGGAACTCCAGCTTTTTTCATCTCATCTTTAGCTTTAGATTTATCAGCCATTTTTTCCATAACTTCAACAGATGGACCAATAAATTTAATATTGTGTAATCTACAAATCTCTACAAAGTCTTGGTTTTCTGAAAGAAAACCATATCCTGGGAAAATTGCATCACAACCAGTAATCTCCGCTGCTGTTATAATTGCTGGGATATTTAAGTATGAATCTATTGATTTAACATCTCCAATACAGATTGCCTCATCTGCATGTTTTAAATAAGATGCTTCTTTATCTCCTGCACTATAAATAGCAACAGACTTTTTACCCATTTCTCTGATAGTTCTAATTGCTCTTTGAACTATCTCTCCTCTATTTGCTATTAATATTTTTTTTATTTCAGCCATAGATAAATCTTTATTATAGTTTTTCTATTACGAATAGAGGCATATCATATTCTACTGGATTACCATTTTCTACTAAAATGCTAACAATCTTACAATCAAATTCTGCTTCAACTTCATTCATGATTTTCATTGCTTCTAAGATACATAAAGTTTGACCTTTTTTAACTGTATCTCCCTCTTTTATAAATGCTGCTGCACCTGGAGATGGAGAAGCATAATAAGTTCCAACCATTGGAGCATTTATTGTTTCACCTTTTGGTGCTGCTGGTACAGATTCTGTTGAAGCTGCAACTGCAGCTGGGATAGCAGCTGTTGGTGCAGATGCCATTGCTGCTGGTGCAACAGCAGTAGTTGTTATCACACCACTGTTCTCGAAACCTCTTTGCATAGAGATTTCAAACTCACCCTCTTTAACTTTTAATTTGTTTAATTCACTTTTATCAAATACTCTTATTAGTTCTTTTATTTCTTTAAAATCCATACTTAACCTTTTATAATTAAATTTTGGAAATAATATCATAAAAATAGTTACAGAAAGTTTTATTAATTTTGTAAAAATTTAAGATTTTTAGTAAAAACTATAAGAAATTAGAGTAAAATCGATAAAAATATGAAAAAAATCGTATAAAAATAAAAATATAATTTTTATGAAATTTATATACAATTAATAAGTGATTTATGGAGAAATAGAAAGATGATAACTGATAAAAATTTTATAAATATTGCTCATGAGATAGCGAGTGCTTCAAAATGTGTGTCAAAGCAAGTTGGAGCTGTGATAGTAAAAGATGGAAGAATTCTTTCAACTGGATACAATGGTACACCAGCTGGATATATAAATTGTAGTGAACATTGGAATAATGAATATACAAAAGATCATCATGATTGGTCAAAAACATATGAAATACATGCGGAGATGAATGCTCTAATTTGGGCAGCAAGAAAGGGTATTTCGATAGAAGAGGCAACTATATATGTAACATTAGAACCATGCAGTGAATGTTCAAAAAATTTGATTGCTGCAGGAATAAAAAGAATTGTTTATGATAGAGCTTATGAGCATACAAATTCAGATGTAATCTCAAAATTTATAAAAGATAATGGCGTAATTATAGAACAATTAAAAAGATAAATGGAAAAAATAGATAATCATCAATTTTATAAAAACTCTTATAAAAAATATGGAATTGATGCAAAAGGTGTTCATTGGTACAATACATCAACTCAATTTATTCGCTTCGAAATATTAATAAATCCAATAAAAGAGCAAATAACTACATCTACACTTCTTGATGTGGGGTGTGGTTTTGGGCATCTTTTAGACTATCTTAAAAACAATAAAATCTATCCAAAAATCTATTTAGGTATAGATAAAGAACAGTTTTTTATAGAACTTTGTAAGATACGATATCATAATTTTAATTTTCTTCAAGGTGATATTTTAAAAGATAAAATCTCATCTGCTGAATTTCTAATTTGTTCAGGAGCTTTAAATTTACTTGATAAAACAGAGTTTAAAGAAGGGATTAAAAACTGTTATAAAGTATCTACAAAAGGTTTTATTTTTAACTTTCTAGTAGAAGATTCTATACATAAATTATCAAAAAAAGAAGTAATTGATTATTGTAAAACTCTTTGTTATGATTTGATTGTTTATGATAAATATCTAAAAAATGACTGCACAATATACATGAAAAAATAAATATCATATCTATCTCATATAGAATTTATATAATTTCAATCAGTATCTTATTATGAAGGGTAAAATATGAAAGTAGGTCTATTTATACCATGTTTTATGAATGAGCTATATCCAAAAAGTTGTATGGCAACATTGAAACTGCTTGAAAAGGTTGGTTTGGATGTTGAATACCCTATGGATCAAACTTGCTGTGGTCAACCTATGGCTAACTCTGGCTGTTCAAAAGATATGAAGGACTTAGCATATCAATTTGTTGAAAATTTTAAATCGTATGATTATATAGTTGCGCCAAGTGGTTCATGTGTAACTATGGTAAAAGAGCATTATGAACCATTTTTTGAGGATGATAACACAGATTATAATAAAGTTAAAACATCTATTTACGAAGTTTGTGAATTTTTGCATGATATTGTAAAAATTGAATCATTAGATGTGAGTTTTCCATATAGAGTTGGGCTTCATAACTCTTGCCATGGACATAGAGCTTTAGGTTTAGGAACACCTAGTGAACTGAATATTCAATCAAATAACAAATTAAAAAATTTATTAAATCTAGTACAAGATATTGATGTTGTTGAGTTAAGCAGAGATGATGAATGTTGTGGTTTTGGGGGAACTTTTTGTGTAACTGAAGAGGATATTTCCGTTGCTATGGGAAAAGATAGAGTAAATGACCATATAAATGCAAAAGCAGAAGTGATTACAGGTGCAGATATGTCATGTTTGATGCATATGCAAGGGATAATAAAAAGAGATAAAAAAGATTTAAAAGTTATGCATATAACTGAAATATTAGCTGGGGAGTTTTAAAATGAGCAATTTTGACCATCCACAAAAAGCAAAAGAGTTTGTAGCAAATGATGAAAGAATGCATTGGCATGACAAGGCATTATGGTTTGTAAGAGAAAAAAGAGATACTGCTAGTAAATCTATCCCTGAATGGGAAACTTTAAGAGAATATGCAAATCAAATAAAAACTCATACAATGGCTAACTTAGATAAATATTTAACTGAGTTTGAACAAAATGCAACAAAAAGAGGTATAAAAGTATATTTTGCTAAAGATGCTCAAGAACACAACGAAATTGTTTACAATATCTTAAAACAAAACAATGTAAAAAAAGTTGTAAAATCAAAGTCGATGTTAACAGAGGAGTGTCATCTTAACCCTTTTTTAGAAAGTAAAGGTTTAGAAGTTGTTGATACTGACCTTGGGGAAAGGATAGTTCAGTTTAGAAATGAACCACCTTCTCATATTGTATTGCCAGCAATTCACTTAAAAAAAGAGGATGTAGCAAAAACTTTTCATGAAAAAATAAACACAGATGAAAACAATAGTGATCCAACATACCTTACAAGGGCTGCAAGAGAGCACTTAAGAGAGAAGTTTTTAAATGCAGATGCAGGGATAACTGGAGTAAACTTTGCCGTTGCACAAACTGGTGGTGTAGTAGTTTGTACAAATGAAGGAAATGCCGATATGGGAGCAAGTTTGCCAAAACTTCACATTGCATGTATGGGAATAGAAAAAATTATTCCAAGACTTAAAGACTTGAGTGTATTTACAAGATTACTTGCAAGAAGTGCAACGGGACAACCTATCACTTCTTATACTTCACATTTTCATGGTCCTGTTGAAGATGGAGAAATGCATATTGTAATTGTAGATAATAAAAGAACACCATTTTTACAATCAAATTCATATCAAAAAGCATTGAACTGTATTAGATGTGGAGCTTGTATGAATACTTGTCCTATATATAGAAGAAGTGGTGGTCATTCATACCAATATGTAATTCCTGGTCCAATTGGTTCAACCTTGGCTACATTTAGAGACCCTAAAAAATATAAAACACTAAGTTTTGCTTGTAGTTTATGTGGTTCTTGTTCAAATGTTTGTCCAGTTAAAATAGATTTGGATTCACAGCTATATACTCATAGGCAAGATTTAAGAGAAAAGAATATTATAAGCAATCAAAAAAGAATCGCTATGCAGTTTTCTGTTTGGTTGATGAAAAACCCTTCTTTGTTTAATTTTGCAGGAAAGGTAGCCAGAAAAATAGTACCACTTTTACCAAAAGCACTAATTTATAATAAATTAAATATATGGGGAAAACAAAGAGATATCCCTGATATGCCAGCTAAAAGCTTTAAAGAGTTATATAAAGAGGAGAAAAAAAGATGAGTAGAGATGATATTTTAAAATCAATAAATGAAAATAATATTGTAAAAAATTGTGCTTTACCTGATTTTTTAAACTTTGGAATAACCTTTGAAAATAAAATAGAAAAATTTAAACAAATGGTTCAAAGTGTAGGGGGAGAAGCAATTTGTATAAAAAAAGAACAAATAGATGAGACTATAAAAACTTTATATCCAGATATTAAATCAATTGCATCAAATGTACAAGGGTGTACTCTTTCAACTGTAGATTCAAATGAAACAATTCTACCACATGAATTAAAAGATATTGAATTAGCAGTGGTAAAAGGTGAATTTGCAGTTGCTGAAAATGGTGCAGTTTGGATGCAAAATAGTCAAAATAGACACAGAGCCTTGTATTTTATAGCACATAACATAGTTATTGTCGTAAATAAAGAAGATATTGTAAACAATATGCATGAAGCTTATGAAAAAATCTCTTTTGAAAATAGCACTTATGGGGTATTTGTCAGTGGTCCCTCTAAAACAGCTGATATTGAACAATCTTTGGTTATTGGAGCCCATGGCCCAAAATCTGGATATGTACTTTTTGTAGAATAGGTAAAATCAAATCAAAATAGAGATTTCTATTTTGATTTGGTATAATCTTGAATGAAAAAAAGATTTATATTAGTTTTAATAACTATTGTAATTACAAATGCTTATGCACTAAAAAAGAATAAAGAAATTTTATTGCTTCACTCTTATCATAAGGGTTACAAATGGAGTGATGAAATGTCTAAATCTATAGAAAATGTTTTTGCCCCTTATCCTAATATTGAACTTACCACTTTGTATATGGACACTAAAAGAGTAGTAGGACCAATATATTTTCAAAAATTAGCAAACTTATATAAAGAACAATTAGCCTCACGAAATTTTGATTTAGTTATTGTAAGTGATAATAATGCTTTTGAGTTTATGGTTAGGTATCATGAAACACTTTTTGAAAATATACCTGTATTATTTTGTGGAATAAACAATTTTGATAAAGCTTTATTGGATGAAAATAATATGAAAAGCTATACTACTGGAGTTGTGGAACAAGTTGATATAGAGAAAAATTTTAGACTTATTTCCCAACTTCAACCAAAAGTAAAAAAACTTTTAGTTTTAAATGATCAATCCAAAACGGGATATGCAGTAAAAAGAGATTTAAATCCAGTAATTGAAAAATATAAAGATAGATTTGAAGTTGAGTATGTGGACAATATGGATATAGATATGCTTGAAGATAAAGTAAACAAACTAAAAGATGATACAGCTATCTTATTTTTACTGATGTTCAAAGATAAAACAGGAAAATATTTTACCTATAAAAGAAGTTTTCAAAGGATTAGAAATGTAAGTAATGTCCCAATCTATGGTCTTTGGGATTTTTATTTAAATTATGGTTTAGTAGGGGGATTATTAACTTCTGCAAAAGCCCAAGGAGAAGCTGTTTCTAAAATGGCATTACAAGTATTGGATGGGAAAAAGATTACAGATATACCTATTTTAGAAAAATCTCCAAATAGGTATCTTTTTGATTATAAGGAATTAAAAAGGTTTAATCTAAAAGTTGAAGATGTTTTAGATGATTATGAGATAATAAATAAACCACACTCTTTTTTTAGAAGATATACAAAATTAGTAGTAATTACTATTGTTGTAATAGGTGTATTATTGATAATGGTATTTTCTATGCGTTCTAATATTAAAAGAAGAAAAGTCGTTGAAAAAGATTTACAAAATAGAATTAAATTTGATAAAGTTTTACTTGATACTTTACCAAATCCCATATATTATAAAAACAAAGATGGAAAATTTTTAGGATGTAATAAAGCTTTTAGTGAATTAGTAAATGTATCAAAAAAAGAGGTAATAGGAAAAACTGCATGGGATTTTTTCCCACCTGATATTGCCTTGAGAAACTCAAGAATAGACAAAGAGTTGTTACGAACAGAAGGAAATAATACTTCTGAAATTACACTTCATTCCTCAGATAACAGTATGAAACATATTATTATAAACAAAGCTGTTTATTTTGAAAATGATGGAAGCATAGGTGGAATTGTTTGTATAATGGATGATATTACAGAAAGAATTCAACAAAAACAATTTTTAATCCAACAAGGAAAATTAGCAGAGATGGGAGATATGGTTGCGGCAATTGCTCACCAATGGAATGAACCCTTAGTTGAATTATCAGCACAAGTTCAAGATATTCAGACCTCATTTTTACTAAATGAGTTAAAAGATTCTCAAGTAAAAGAGTTTGTAAATGACTCTATGATACAGATTAAATATATGTCTAAAACATTAAGTGATTTTAGAAACTTTTTAAAACCCTCTACTAAAAAATCACTTTTTTCTATAAGAAAATCATTTGAAGATATTTTTGAAATTATTGCAAAGCAAGTTTTTTATTCAAATATTAATATGAAAATAAACTATAATCAAGAAGAGAAAGAAATACTTATTTATGGATATGAAAATGAGTTTAAGCAGGTTTTATTAAACTTAATTAATAATGCAAAAAATAAAATTATAGAAAAAAATAGTGATGAAAAGTATAATATAACAATCAATATATCTCAATCTGCACAGTTTAATATTATAGAGATTGTTGATGATGGTGGAAATATAGACTCAAATATAATTGATAAAATATTTGAGCCATATTTTACAACTAAAAAAGATGGTACAGGATTTGGTCTTTATATGGCTAAGGTTATTATTGAAGATAAAATGGATGGAAGTATAACAGTTAAAAACATGGATAAAAATGTAGTCTTTACAGTTAAATTGCCACATAATAAAGGGAAAAAAGATGAAAATTTTGCTACTTGAGGATAATGAGAAATTAAACAATACAATAAAAAAAAGATTAGAGCTAAAAGGGTACAAAGTTTTTAGTTATATTGATGGTAGCCAAGCTTATGAGAGTATTACAGAGGGATTTTCTTGTTTTATTTTAGATATTAATGTACCAAATATAGATGGTATTAAAATCTTAAAAAAAATTAGAGAATATTATGATGAGGTACCTGTTATTATCATTAGTTCAACAGTAGAACTTGACATAATAAAACAATCTTATGATTTTGGTTGCAATGATTATTTAAAAAAACCTTTTTTTATAGATGAACTTGAAATAAAAATAGAAAAACTATGTCAAATAAAAGATGAATTTATACAGTTTGATACAGGAACCTCATTTGATTATAAATCTTCATTGGTATTGATAAATAATGAAGAATTTAGACTTACAAAAAAAGAGAGACTTCTTTTAAACCTATTTTTAACAAATAAAAATCAAATAGTTACTTATGAAGCGATTGAAAATTATGTTTGGGAGGGAAGTTTCGCTTCTATTGATTCAATTAGAAGTTTAGTAAGAAGACTTAGAAAAATTTTACAAAAAGAATATATTCAAACAATTGTTGATACGGGATATATATTTAAAGTAGAATAGTATAGTGAACATATGCTCATAAAGACCTATTTTAGGCAATTATTTTAATAAATTATGAAAAAATATCATACTATTTTCATTTGGTATAGTTAAAATTTAAATAACATTATAAAAGGAGATCATAATGAAACATAATGAAAATGTTTGGTAAAACAACTAAACTACTTGTGGCTTCTGCATTAATTGCAGGACTTGCAACAGCTGCAACAGCAGCTCAAAAAGTTTATAAATGGAAACTTGCTACTACTTGGGGACCAACTTTACACCCATTTATCGATGCACCAACAAAAATGGCAGAGATGGTTGAAAAAATGTCTGATGGTAGACTTCAAATTAGAATAGATGCATCTAACAAACATAAATCTGCATTTGGTATTTTAGATATGGTAAAAGGTGGACAGTATGAGATGGGGCATTCAGCTTCATATTACTGGAAGGGAAAAGATATCAATTTATTACCATTTACAACAATGCCTTTTGGTATGACTGCACCTGAACAATATGCTTGGTTCTACTATGGTGGTGGAATGGAGCTTATGCAAAAAGCTTATGCTAAACATAAAGTATTATCATATCCTGGTGGTAACACAGGTAACCAAATGGGTGGATGGTTTAGAAAAGAAATCAATTCACTTGATGATTTAAAAGGTCTTAAAATGAGAATCCCTGGTTTTGCTGGTGAGATTATGGCAAAATTAGGATTAACAGTTACAAATATTGCTCCAGGTGAACTTTATACTTCACTTGAAAGAGGAACAATTGATGCTTTAGAGTGGGTTGGACCTGGTATGGATATTAAAATGGGATTCCATAAAATTGCTCCATATTACTATACAGGTTGGCATGAGCCAGCAACAGAGTTACAATTTTTAGTAAATGAAAGAGCATTTAAAAAATTACCAAAAGATTTACAAGAGATTTTAGTAACTGCAATGAAGTTAAGTTCTTATGATATGTATATTCAAAACTACGATATGAGTGCTAAAGCTTGGGATTCAATAGCAAAAGAGTATCCAAATATTAAAATTAAAACTTTACCAAAAGAAGTTATGGATGCTATGAAAAAAGCTAATGATGAGTTACTTGTTGAAATGACAAAAGACCAACCATTATTAAAAGAAGTTTTAGATTCTCAAAAAGCTTATCAAAAGAAAGCTAGAGCTTGGACAGAGATGTCAGATTATTTATACTTAAAAGATAACTTATAATAAATATAGTACAATCCCCTTTTTTAAGGGGATTAACTCTTGATAGATTAGATTAATATAAAAAGATTATATTAATTTAATTTATTCGAATTTTCCCGGAAGGATGTTTAATGTTGTTAAAACTTGAAAAGTTTTTTAATAAATTTGCAGATATTATTGGAACAATCACTGCTATTGCAATGGTTCTAATGATATTAAATGTATTTTATGATGTTATCATGAGATATTTTTTCAAAGCAGGAAGTATTGCAATGCAAGAGATGGAATGGCATCTATTTTCTGTAATTATTCTTTTAGGTATATCTTATACTTTAAAAGAGGATGGACATGTTAGAGTAGACTTAATTTATGATAGATGGTCTCCTAAAAAAAAGGCAATGGTAAATATGATTGGAGCAATAATATTTATATTACCAATTGCAATTCTAGTTGGACACAGCTCAATTAATAATGCCTATGAAGCTTATCTTTCGATGGAGCAAAGTGGTGATCCAGGAGGGTTACCATATAGATGGATAGTAAAATCACTTATTCCTTTATCATTTTTCCTTTTAATTATCACAACAATTGGTTTTTTTATTAAAAATCTTAATGTATATAAAGGGAATCATGACCTTGATGAATATAATCTAAAAGGTGAAATTGAAGGGCTTAAATGTGATTTAAATGAACATAAGTTTCATGTAGTTGATATTGATGAAAAAGGGGAAACAAAATGATAGGGATTATAATGTTTTTTACAGCATTATTTATGCTGTTAATTGGTTTCCCAGTTGCTTTTACATTTGCGGCAGTTTCTGTATTTTTTGGTCTTATAGCTGGTATTGTTGAAATTTATAAATATGCAGAAGAGAGTGCAACACTAGTTTCTATTTTAGGAAATGGTTTTGCTGAAGGTATAGCAATGTTCGATTATATGCCTTTTAGGATCTATTCAATTCAGCAAAATACTATTTTGATGGCAATCCCTATGTTTATTTTTATGGGTATTGTTTTACAAAAAACTGGTCTTGCTGAAAAACTTTTAGAATCTATGGGATTTTTATTTGGAGAGGTTAGAGGTGGAGTAGCTATATCTACTGTATTAGTTGGTACTTTACTTGCTGCTTCTACAGGAGTTGTTGGAGCATCAGTAGTTGCTATGGGAGTTATCTCACTTCCAGTTATGTTAAAATATAAATATAGTACAGAACTTGCAACTGGAACAATATGTGCTTCAGGAACTTTGGGGCAAATTATTCCCCCATCAATTGTATTGATTATCTTAGGGGATGTTTTTCAAGTTCCAGTTGGAGATTTATTTAGTGCAGCTGTAGGTCCTGGTATGGCTCTTGTTCTTGCATATATTATATTTATATTAGTTGTTGCATATGTGAAAAAAGATATGGCTCCTGCTATTCCTGCTGATCCATCAAGAGGTTCAAAAAAGAAGCAAGTTATAAAAGCTTTAATCGATATTATTCCCTCTTTAACATTGATTATTTTAGTTTTAGGTTCAATCTTTGCAGGTGTTGCAACACCTACTGAATCATCTGCTGTTGGTTGTATAGGTGCAATCTTACTTGCATTTATGTACAAATCATACTCAAACTCGATGGTAAAAGAAGCAGCATTAGAATCAGTAAAAATCACATCAATGGTATTTGGTATCCTAATAGGTGCAACAGCTTTCTCTATGGTATTTACGTACACAGGTGGAGATGAATTAGTTGAACACTTTATGACAAGTTTACCTGGTGATGGGAAATGGACATTTATTATTTTAACAATGTTAGCTATTTTGGTTTTAGGATTTTTTATTGATTTTATCGAGATTTCATATATTATCTTACCAATATTAATTCCTGTATCTCAAACATTGGGTATTGATCCTGTATGGTTTGCGATATTGATTGCTATGAATTTACAAACATCGTTTTTAACACCACCTTTTGGATTCTCACTTTTTTATCTAAAAGGTTGTGCTCCTGCTTCTGTAACAACAGGGCAGATTTATAGAGGTGTATTACCTTTTATCGCTATTCAAATAATAGTACTTGCAATAGTTGCAATCTTTCCAGAAGTATTTGGTTTAGCTTCAGAGTAGGTTATTATGTCACACTGTTTAGAATTAATTATTAATGTTATATTAAAACAGTGTGACAAAATGTATTCGTTTATTAATGACCCCCAACAAAGAATCTATACTGTTCCACGCCTTGAATGATAAATCATTTTAAATTCATACTATAATATACTATTAAGAGGATTTAAAATGTTAGAAGGTAAATACCAAGATTTTTATAATCAAATAACAAAACATATAAAAAAAGAGAAAATTTTTACAGATAAGTTACACACTTTGGCATATGGTACAGACGCATCTTTTTATAGACTTGTACCTAAAATTGTAATAAAAACTGATAACTCAAAAGAGGTAGAAGATATTTTAAAACTAGCTTTCCAGTTAGAGTTAACTACAACATTTAGAGCGGCTGGTACATCTTTGTCAGGACAGGCAATTAGTGATTCTATTTTAATTGTTACTTCAAGAAATTTTAGGGATTTTAAAATTGCACCAGATAAAGATACTATCTCTTTACAACCAGCATTAACTGGACAAGAAGTAAACAATATCTTAGCACCATTTTCTAAAAAAATAGGACCAGATCCAGCAAGTATAAATGCTGCAATGATTGGTGGTATTGCTGCAAATAACGCTTCTGGTATGTGTTGTGGAATTTCACAAAATTCATATAAAACTCTAAAATCAATGAAGTTGATTTTTGTAGATGGTACAAAACTAGATACTGCAGATGAAGAGAGTAAAAATCAATTTAGACAAACTCACAAGGAGTTTTTAAATCAATTAAAACAACTCTCTTTAAATACAAAGAATGATGAAGAGTTAAGAAAAAAGATTGAAAAAAAATATAAAATAAAAAATACATGTGGTTACTCAATAAATGCTTTAATTGATTTCGATGATGAGTTCGAAATCTTACAACACTTGATTATTGGTAGTGAAGGAACATTAGCATTTATTGAAGAGATTACTTACTATACTGTTGAAGATTTAAAAGATAAAGCAAGTGCATTAATATATTTCAAAGATATTAAAGAAGCTTGTAATGCAGTTACAAAATTAAAACTTGCACGTGAATCAAATACAATAGTTGTAGATGCCGTTGAACTTATGGATAGGGCAGGATTAGCTAGTATTGAAAATGACCCTGCTATGCCTGAATATATAAAAGAGTTTGATGAAAATGTAACAGCACTTCTTATAGAAACAAGAGCAATTAACCAAGAGAGTTTAAATGTACAAATTTCTCAAATACAACAACTATTAGAAGAATTTCAAGTTGTAAGAGATATCTATTTTACTACAGATGAAAAAGAGTATAGTTTATATTGGAAGATAAGAAAAGGACTTTTCCCTGCCGTTGGAGCAGTAAGAGAGATAGGAACAACTGTAATTATTGAAGATGTTGCATATCCAATAGAATCTTTGGCGGATGCAACAATTGAATTACATGAATTGTTTAAAAAACATGGTTACCATGAGGCACTTATATTTGGTCACGCATTAGAAGGGAATTTTCACTTTGTATTTACTCAAGATTTTTCAGATGAAAAAGAGGTTAAAAGATATGATGATTTTATGAATGATGTTGTAAATTCTGTGGCTGTAAAATACCAAGGAAGTTTAAAAGCTGAACATGGTACAGGAAGAAATATGGCATCTTTTATAGAGGTTGAATGGGGTAAAAAAGCTTATGATATTATGAAAGATATTAAAAACCTTTTTGACCCAAAATGTTTATTAAACCCTGGAGTTATTATAAACGATGACCATGAAGCTCATCTTAAAAACTTAAAAGCTATGCCATCTACAAATAGTTTAGTTGATACATGTATTGAGTGTGGATTTTGTGAACCTACATGCCCATCAAATGACTTAACACTAACACCAAGACAAAGAATTGTTATAAATAGAGAAATATCAAGATTGAAAGATATAGGTGAGTTTGAAGAGGCAAAAGAGTATGAAGAACTTTATGTGTATGATGGATTAGAAACATGTGCTGCTTGTAGTTTATGTTCTACTGCATGTCCTGTAAAAATCGATACGGGAAGTTTGACTAAATATTTAAGAGTAGAACAAATATCTCCAAGAGCTTCAAAAATAGCTACAACTATTGCTAATAATTTTTCAACTACACTAAGTGTTATGAAGTTTGGATTAGGAAGTACAAATTTTGTAAATAATATACTTGGGACACCTAGTATGAAAAGTGTTACAACTTCATTAAGAGAGTTTTCAAGAAATACTATCCCTCAATGGACAGAAACTTTACCTAAACCAGCAAAAATAAACTACAAATTTGAGCAACAAGCAAGCGATAAAAAAGTGGTTTATTTCCCATCATGTATTAATAGAGCGATGGGTAGATGTAAAGATAGTAGTGAAAATGAAGATTTAGTAAATGTAACAGTAAACCTACTTAAAAAAGCAGGTTATCAAATAATATTCCCAGATAATTTAGAAGAGTTATGTTGTGGAATGCCTTTTTCATCAAAAGGCTTTAAAGAACAAGCTAAGATAAAATCTGATGAATTAGAGTTTGTTTTACAAGAGGTTAGCAACTTTGGAGAGTATCCAATTTTATGTGATACAAGTCCTTGTACTAAAAAGATGATTGAAAGTTTTGAAAATAAACTAAAAATCTATGAGCCAATTGAGTTTACTTTGGAATTTCTAGCAAATGAATTGGAGTTTTCTAAAATAGAAGAACCAATAACTATCCATACAACATGTAGTTCACGAAAAATGGGATTACATGAAAAGTTTATTAGTTTAGCTAATCTTTGTTCTTCAAAAGTGATAGTTCCAGAAAATGTAAAATGTTGTGGATTTGCGGGAGATAGGGGATTTAGCTTCCCTGAACTAAATGATTCGGCATTGAGATTTTTGAAAGAGGATACAAAAGAGGCTAAATATGCTTTTAGTACCTCTAAAACTTGTGAGATAGGATTAAGTTCCCACTCAGACCTTGATTATAACTCAATTTTTTATCTAATAGATAGAGTTACAACTCCTAAAAATTAGCATTCTTACTTTAACAAAACAGATATTTACCATTTTTTTGGTAAAATGTCTGTTTTTATATCAAAACAACAGTTTTTGTTGCTTGATATTATATAAAGGATTGGAATGATGAAACAACTTAGTATCTTACATACGCTTAAGAGAATGGTACTAATACTATTTGCTACAATGTCTTTTTCTTACAGTGCAGATATGGTAAATGCAGTTGCTTTGATAGTAAATGATGAGCCAATTACAGTTTATGATATACAATTAAAAAAATATCAAAATAAGATTTCAAGAGAAGAAGCAGTAAATCAACTTATTGATGAGGTTTTATACAAAGAGTTGGTAGGAAAATATAATATTACAGCTGATGTATTTGATATAAATAATTATATCGAGAAAGTTGCAGCATCAAACGGGATGGATCTATATACTTTCAAATCTATTTTAAAACAAAAATATACAAATTATACAAAATATGAAGAAGAAGTTAAAAATACAATAATCAATCAAAAACTTACACAAAAATTGATTAAAGGTAATATTCCAATAGCAAATGAAGATGATTTAAAAATCTATTATGAAAATAATCAAAATATGTTTGCAGCTGCTTCAAAAGTAAAAGCCGTACAATATATTTCTGAAAATAAAAAGGCATTAGAAGCTGCTATTAAAACTCCTATTTCAAATATTGATGGAGTAACAAAAGCACCTGTAGATTTAGACCAATCAAATATAAATCCACAGTTAAAATATATTATAAATGAAACAAAAGTTAATCAGTTCACACCTGTATTTACAGCGAATAAAAAGTATATATCTTTACTAATAACTCAAAAAGAGGATATTCAAACTTTGGCTTTTGATGAAGTAAAAGATAGAATTTTTAATGTAATTATGCAAGATAGAGAAAAAAAATATTTAAAAGATTATTTTGACAAATTAAAACTATCAGCAAATATAAAAATAGTAAGATAAAAGGAAATAGATGTTTGAAGTTATATTAGGTTTAGAAGTACACGTACAGTTAAATACAAATAGCAAACTTTTTTGTTCATGTGCAACTAGCTTTGGAGAAGAACCAAATACCAATGTATGTCCTACTTGTTTAGGATTACCAGGTGCTCTTCCTGTGTTAAATAAAGAAGCGGTACATAAAGCAATTATGTTAGGAACTGCACTTAAATCACAAATAAATAAAAAATCTATCTTTAATAGGAAAAACTATTTTTATCCAGACTTACCAAATGGATACCAAATCTCTCAATTTGAAGTACCTGTTGTAGGTCTTGGAGAGTTAACAATAGATTTTGAAGATGGAAGTAGTAAAACTATTGGTGTTACAAGAGCTCACTTAGAAAATGATGCAGGAAAAAATATCCATGCAGGAGATGTTTCTCATGTAGATTTAAATAGAGCTGGAACTCCACTACTTGAGATTGTTTCAGAACCAGATATGAGAAGTTCTGAAGAAGCAATTTTATATCTTAAAAAACTTCATTCAATTGTAAGATATCTTGGAATTAGTGATGCAAATATGCAAGAGGGTTCTTTTAGATGTGATGTTAACGTTTCTATTAGACCAAAAGGTGATGAGAAACTTTATACTAGATGTGAAATCAAAAATATGAACTCATTTAAGTTTATTGAAAAAGCTATCAAATATGAAGTAAATAGACAAATAGAAGCTTGGGAAGATGGGGTTTATGAAGATGAAGTTTTCCAAGAAACAAGACTTTATGACCCAGATAAAGATGAAACAAGATCAATGAGAGGTAAAGAGGATGCTGCTGATTATAGATATTTCCCAGATCCAGACCTTTTACCACTTGTAATTACTGATGAGATGATGGAAAAATATTCACAAATCCCAGAACTTCCAGATGAGAAGAAAGAGAGATTTGTAAATGATTATAAAATCAAAGAGTATGATGCTTCTGTTGTTACAGCTTCTGTAGAGATGGCAAATTTTTTTGATGAGATGATGAAAGAGGAAATTACTGGTAAAAATGCAGTTACATGGCTAACTGTAGAGTTACAAGGTAGATTAAAAGAAACATCAATAGAAAATTCACCTATCACTGCTAAAAAATTAGCTGAGGTTGTAAAAAATATTGAAAATAGTACAATCTCTGGAAAAGCTGCAAAAGAGGTTTTAGATTTCTTAATAGAAAACCCAGAAGAAGAAGTTGAAGCTGTAATTGAAAAACTTGGTTTAAAACAAGTTTCTGATGATGGTGCATTGTTAAGTATGATTGATGAGATATTAGCTGCAAATGAAGATAAAGTTGCAGAATATAAAAGTGGAAAGGAAAAAATGTTTGCATTTTTCGTAGGGCAAACTATGAAAGCCTCTAAAGGTACTGCAAATCCACAAAAAGTTAGTCAACTTTTAAAAGAGAGACTATCTTAAGAAGAGCCAATTAGGCTTTTCTTAATTTTAAAAGAATACTAAAAGATATAATAGATAAAATTGCAGCTATTAAAAATGGTAGATGCATATTATCAAAACTTTGTGCTATAAACCCAGATAATATTGGTGCAGTTGCTGCTCCTAACCATCTAAGAAGATTAAATCCCCCTGAGATAATATTTTTTTCAAAATCTACCTCCATAACATAAGAAGTTAATAAAGAGTTATTTATTCCTGATAATAAACCTGAAAGAATTATCATCATACTCATTAAAGATTTTGATTCTATATTTAGAATGATTAGTAAAATAAGTGCAAAAACAGAGATAGAAAAAGGGATTATATCTTTTACTTTATATAGTTTTTCAAGTTTTGTGCTAATAATAATAGAACCAATAGCTAAAGCCAATCCCCAACCAAAAAACAGTAATCCCATCTCTAAAGGGTTTATATTTACAACAAGCGGTGAATATGCAAGTATTACAATAAAACCATAGAAATAAAGCATTGCAGAAAGGGAGATAAGAATAAATTTTTTATTTGTAAATAAGCGTTTTAAATCAGAGATTTGGATAGTCTTTCTTTTGTCTTTTGTTTTTGGTATTTTTATAAAAAAGATAACAGCAAAAAAGGCACAAGCCGTTAAAGTACCTGTTGCTAAAAAAGGAAATCTCCATGAATGTTCACCTAAAAATCCACCAAGTAATGGACCTGCTGAAATACCAAATCCAATAGAGCCTTCAAAAAGACCAACAGCTTTATGATAATCGTTTGAAAGTGTAATTAAAATAATCAAAGCAGTTGCAAAAAATAAAGAGTTTGAAAATCCCCATCCTGCACGAAATAGAGATAAGTCTAATATAGAATTTGAAAATGCACATAAGGTAGAAAATAAAGCAATTAATCCTAAGCCAATAACCATTATATTTTTGTCACCAAATTTTGCAGCTAAAACTCCTGCTGGAAGCATCATCAATGCCATCATTAAAATATATGAAGAAAAAAGCATCTCTATTTGCCAATGGTTTGCTCCAAGTTTCATGGCAATATCTGGTAGTATAGGGTCTACAACACCCATTCCCATAAATGCCAAAAAAACAGCTAATATAGTTATATTTCTTCCAAGTTTTTTATTTCCCATGCTAATCCAATAAAAAGTATTAATTTATAATTATCTTGCGAGAAAGATAAATAAGAGTGTAATAGTTGCATATACAACTTTATAAAGCACTTAAGAAAGCTATCTAAATTTAGAAAATTATATAATTAAGACTTAAACACTTTTTATTAAAAGCAATATTTTGGTACTATCTTGGTGAAATATTTAACTAAAAGGTACTTTATGGCTAATATAGCAGTAATTGGGGCAGGTAAATGGGGACAAGCACTACATTATGCTCTTTCTTTTAAACAAGAAGTTTTAATTACATCAAGAACAAAAAGAGATATAAAAAATTTTACTGATTTGAAAACAGCTTTAAAGTGTGAATACTTGATAATAGCGATACCAGCACAAGAGATAGATGCTTGGTTAAAAGAAAATTTTGTTTTTAATAACCATAAGATATTAGTTGCAGCAAAAGGGATTGAAGCTAGTACAGGAAGATTTTTAAATGAGATTTATGAAGAGTATGTACCTTCTAAAAATATAGGATTTATTTCTGGTCCATCATTTGCCGCAGAGGTTATGAAATCATTACCTGCAGCAATAGTAATAAACTCAAAATCAAAAAAACTTTATAATGAATTTGCACCTTTTTTCCCAGACTTTTTAAAAACATATTACTCAAAAGATGTAGTAGGTGCAGAGATAGCAGGTGCATATAAAAATGTATTAGCAATAGCAAGTGGTATTTGTGATGGTTTACAATTGGGTAACAATGCAAGAGCTTCTTTGATATCAAGAGGTTTGGTGGAGATGCAAAGATTTGGGAAATATTTTGGTGCTAAGAAGTCATCTTTTATTGGGCTTAGTGGAGCAGGGGATCTATTTTTAACTGCAAGTTCAACTCTTAGTAGAAACTATAGAGTTGGTTTAGGTTTGGCTCAAAATAAATCTTTACAAGATATTTTAGAAGAGTTAGGTGAGGTTGCAGAAGGAGTAAAAACAGCAGAGGCTATTTTTAAACTTTCAACAGAACAAAAAATTTATACTCCCATTGCAACAGAAGTTAAACTGATACTTGATGGGAAGAATCCATTAGATAGTTTAAAAGATTTATTAAAAAACTAAATGAAAACAATCTCATTCTTAAACTTACTTTTTGTTTTTATTCCACTAATTTTTGTTTGGTATTATTATAAAAAATGGACTGATGATAAATATGAGATTGTAATTTCTACTTTAAGAATGGTGATACAATTAGTTGCCATAGGATATGTGCTTTTATATATTTTTGATGAAAAAAACTTTTTTATTGGAGGTTTTATCATAACTTTTATGATAGCAGTTTCCACATGGATTAGTCTTAGAAATACAGAAGATAAATCTTTATCTCATTATATACAAATATTTGTGGCAATAGCTGTTTCTGGACTTATAAATCTAGTTTTAATAGTGGGTTTTGTACTTGACTTAGATAGTTTATATGAACCAAGATTTGTAATACCAATAGCTGGTATGATATTTGCCAATACAATGAATGCCTTATCTTTAGCAATTGAAAGATTTGAAAAAGAGTATAGTAGAAATGAAAACTTCGAAGAATCAAGAAAAATAGCTTTTAAAGCATGTTTGATACCACAAATAAATGCACTTTTAGCAGTAGGTCTTGTGGCACTTCCAGGGATGATGACAGGGCAAATTTTAAGTGGGGTTGATCCTCTTATTGCTGTAAGATATCAAATAATGATTATGACAATGGTATTATCTAGTGCAGGTATTAGTGCTGTAGTTTATTTTATAATAAAAGAGAAAAAGATTACTTATTAAACTTCTCTTTATGAATCTCTCCCCATAAATACATCTGTTTTAATATAGGTTTTAAAGTTTGTCCATATTCTGTTAAAGAGTATTCAACTTTTGGTGGAACCACCGGATAAACTTGCCTCTTTACAATACCATCTTGCTCTAACTCTCTTAATTTTTGTACTAACATTTTTTGAGTGACTTTTGGAAGCAGTTTTTGAAGTTCACTAAATCTTAGAGTATTGGCTCTTAAGTACCACAAAATCAATATTTTCCATTTTCCTGCTAAAACATCAAGCGCAGTTTCAACTGGACATTTTTCAAACTCTGTATCAAAATTTTCTATTTTTTTTGTCATAATAAACTCCCAATACTTCACAATAGTATCTTTTTTAATAGTACGTATCTTTTTTGTATGTTCTTGCTATTATATCATATATAGGTTAGAATTTAAATATAAAAATACAAAAAGGAAAATTATGAAAGCATTTGTAGTTGAAAAAATAGAAGATAAAAAATTTGAATCAGGTATCAAAGAAGTAGAAACTCCAACAATAAGTGAAAATGAAATATTGATAAAAACTACATATTCATCTTTAAACTTTAAAGATGCACTAAGCTCAGTAGGAAACCCTGGGGTTACAAGAGTATTCCCTCATATTACTGGAATCGATGTAGCGGGTATAATTGAACAATCAAATTCTGAAAAGTTTTCAAAAGGGGATAAAGTATTAGTAACTGGATATGATATGGGGATGAATACAGATGGTGGACATGCCGAGTTTGTAAAAGTTCCAGCTTCTTGGGTAGTAAAAATCCCAGAAGGTATAAGTGATAAAGAGATTATGACCTATGGTACCGCTGGATTAACAGCAGCATTAAGTGTAAATGAGTTATTAAACAATGGT
>QKDL01000028.1 GCA_003252105.1 Arcobacter sp. | reverse complement strand
AGATAAAAAAAGTAGTTGAAGAGAATAAAACTGTAGATAAAAAAGATATAGAAAAAGCTAGTGAAGAGAATAAAACAACAACTACAACAAAAGAAGAGAAAAAAGAGAGTCTTGGACAAGAGATAAAAAAAGTAGTTGAAGAGAATAAAACTGTAGATAAAAAAGATATAGAAAAAGCTAGTGAAGAGAATAAAACAACAACTACGACAAAAGAAGAGAAAAAAGAAAATCTTGGACAAGAGATAAAAAAAGTAGTTGAAGAGAATAAAACTGTAGATAAAAAAGATATAGAAAAAGCTAGTGAAGAGAATAAAACAACAACTACAACAAAAGAAGAGAAAAAAGAGAGTCTTGGACAAGAGATAAAAAAAGTAAATGTTGAAACTTCTTCAATAACAACAGCAGATAATAATATATCATCTTCTTTACAAAAAGAAGTAGATACTAAAGAAAAGTCAAAAACTACTTCGGAAGTTAAAAATCTAAAAGTTGCACAAGAGTTATCAAATATAACAAATAGTGAAGAAGATATCCCTGTTGAAAAAGAGCTTGAAAACAAACAAGGTAAATCTTTGATGGATAAACTTCTTGATAAAGCAAAAAATAATACTATTTCATCTAGAATGACGATCCAAGAAGGGACAAAAGAGAATAATTCAAATGATTTACTTACAAATATCTATCTAAGTTCACAAAAAAATTCGATTTATACTCAATCTATATCTAAAAAAAGTGAAGCAGTAAAAGTTTTAAAAGATGGAAGTTCTGTTTCTGATATTAAAGAAGCTTCTAAAATTTTGGAGTTAAATACACAAGAAATCTCTTTAGAAGTAAAAAAACATGAAGATAGAAAATTAGATAATAGAAAAATTGAAAAAGAAACAACTATTGATAGATTTAACTTTATTAAGCAATCACAAAGAGAAAATTTAGAAAAGATTCAAACTCAAAGTTCATCAGATACAAGTAATGTAGAAGAGTTATATCGTTCAAAAGCGGTAGCTTCTGGGACAACAAATTCTTCAACAACATCTACAAATAGTGATTCTTTTGATAATACGTCTGTTTCAACAATTACAGTTTCTAATAATTTAGCTCAATCTATACAAAATAGAATTGTAGGTGCAAGACAACAAATGTCAGCAATGATGTCTGATATGGCAAGAACAATGTATGAAAATTATAAACCACCTGTGACAGCATTTAGAATTAATTTAATGCCTGCTCAATTAGGTTCAATTGCAATTTTAATGAAAAGTAGTGAAAGAGATAGTAGTTTAAGTATTAGTATGAATCTATCTAATTCTAAAACACTAGATAGTTTTATAGATAATCAATCAAGCTTAAAAGATGCCTTGAGTAGAACTTTTGAAGGACAAACTTCATTTAATCTTGAATTCAATATGGAAGAAAATTCTTCAGGACAATCAGATTTTGACCAAGAAGAAACTAGTACCCAAAATAGAACATTACACTCTTCAAGTCAAATACTTGAATCAAGAGAAACTAATAAAAATATTGGCGAAGATTTAAATTATTTATAGTTGATGCAAGAGTTAATATCTTTATTAAATGAAGAGGTTGTATTCAATTTCTTATTATTATTTGCAAGAATATTAGCTTTTGTAGCTTTTATGCCAATTTTTGGGAATCCTGCTGTATCAGTTAATATACGAATGGCATTAGCATTTTTCATTACAATTTTTCTTTTTCCTATCATATCTATTAATACAACATTCTCTCAAGGTGAATTTATGTTAGCTTTGATTTCAGAAGTCACCTTAGGGCTTATTGCTTCGTTATTTTTTAATTTTGTATTATCCTCTGTGAAGATTGTAGGAGATTTTATTGGATACTCAACAGCTTTATCTATGGGTACGATGTTTGACCCTGCAACAGGTGCAAATGAAGGTTTTATAACTTCATTATTACATTGGGTTGCATTAATGATTTTTTTTGAAACAGGAATGTATGAGATGTCCGTTGTGATGTTAGTAAAAAGTTTTTCTATGGTTCATCTTGGAACATTTGATTTATTTTCATATGCAGGAATTGATATATTAATAAATGAAGTAAAAAGAATGTTTGGTTTTGCAATCGCAATTGCACTGCCTTTAGCATTTATTGGGTTTATTATTGATATTTATTATGGATATGGAACTAAATCAATGCCAGCATTTTCACCTTTTGTAATCACATTTCAGTTAAAATTTGGTTTAATATTTTTATTTATGATTTTAGGTATGCAAGTTTTTGCAGAAAATTTTACGAATTATATGCTTTCTACATTTAAATAGGAATTTAATTTGGCTGACGAAGAAGAAAAAACAGAAGAACCCACATCCAAGAAGCTTGAAGATGCTAAAGGAAAGGGTAACGTTCCTAAATCTATGGAAGTAACTGGGGCAGCTATTTTAGTATTTGGATCTATATATTTACTATTTTTTTCTGGATATTTTTTAGAAGATATAAGAAAAATGATGCTTTACTCTTATACCTTTATTGGACAAGAGGTAAATTCTAGAGTTTTATTTACAGTAAGTTATACAATGCTTATGACAACTTTAAAGGCTTTAGCACCTTTATTTATATTGGTTTTGTTATTAACATTTATATCAAACTTTTCCCAATTTGGTTTTATAACTGTACCTTTGAAATTTGATTTACAAAAATTAGATCCCATAAAAGGTATAAAGGGATTATTTGCTTTAAAAAAACTTTTAGAAGCACTTAAATTATTACTTAAACTTACAATTATTGTAGTTGTTATGTTTTTTATTTTGTTATTTACATATAAATCTTTTCTTGCTATGATGGATAAAGAGCTACAATATGTAATAAATGGAATGGTAGAGATAACGTCTTATTTTTTAGCGGCTATTTTACTAATTATTGTTATTTTTGCTATAATAGACTTTTTTTTCACAAGATATTACTATACAAAGTCCCTACGTATGAGTAAACAAGAGATAAAAGATGAATTTAAGAATATGGAAGGGGACCCTAAAATTAAGGGTAGAATTCGTAGAATTCAGATGCAAATGCATATGCAGAGGATGATGTCAAATGTTCCTGATGCAGATGTTGTAATAACAAATCCGACACATTATGCAGTTGCTATGAAATATGATAGTAATGTAAATAGTGCACCAAAAGTTGTTGGAAAAGGTATTGATTTCTTAGCCTTAAGAATAAAAGAAATTGCTAGGGAAAATAATATCCCTATAATTGAAAACCCTGCATTAGCAAGGTCTTTATATAGTCAAATTGAGATTGACCAAGAGATTCCAAGTGAGTTTTATAAAGCATTGGCTGAGATATTCTCATATGTATTTGAATTAAAAAAGAAGAGGTAGTATTGAAGTATATATTGATTTTTATTTTGTCATTTTCTTTTTTATTTGGGAAAAAAGATTTTTATTATGGATTTGTTGATTCTACTGGAGTACAAATTTCTCAACAAAGAATACAAGAGATATCTGATGGATTTGAAAATATAAATAATATCAGACAATTAGCTAGAAATGGAAAAATTGATGAAGCTTATGCTCAAATCAAAGCATTTAAAGAGATAAATAAAGTTCCTCTATTAGAATCTGATATTATAATTTTATATTCAGAGTTAGCCATTAAAAAAGGTCAAAAAAGATTAATTCTAGATGCAACTGTAGAATTAGAAAATGCAATTAATAATTCCATTATTTATGAAGATGATTTGGCAAAAGCTTATATGGTTTTAGTTGAACTAAAATTAAATACAAATAAAACAAAAGATGCAAAATATTTTGCAAATATTATTATCAATAATTTTGACAGTGATGTAATAAAAGCATATGGAAGTATTTATTTAGCAAAAGTGTATAAACATCAAAGAGAATATGAAAGAGCAACAAGAATCTTATATGAGATATTAACAAAAACAACAGATGTATTAGTTGCCACTTTGGTTGCAGATGAACTTTTTGATGTATATGTTTTAGATGGCAAGAGAGAAGAAGCTTATGATCTTATTAAAAAGGTTCTTAAAAAAAATATAGATTATTATGCAAGTGATTCATATTTGGCTTTACAAAAAGTTAATAAACTGATAAAAGCCGGAATGCCAGAGTTTTCAGTTGAAATTTTACAAGAACTTTTAGGTAGAACAGATAAACCTAGTGCAATTGAAGATTTTAAATATAAATTAGCAAATACATATATGTTGATGTATGATGGTACAAATAAATATTTGGATAAAGCAAAAGAGTTATATAAAGATATTTTAAATGATTATCAAAATGGTATTTATTATGAAGACTCAAAAGTATTTCTAGATGAAATTCTGATGAGAGAAGGTATACTTAAAACTACGGTTATGGCATCTAAATATAAAAATTCAGAAGCAATGCAACAAAAAATTTTATTGCAAGAATTATTAGACTTGAAAAAAGAGAAAAGATATGATTTTATACTTAAATCAAAAAAAATATATAAAAAAATATCTAATACTATATCACAACGTTTTGGGTATGATTCTGTTGAAGCTATTTTTGATGAAGTAAATATTGATTTAATAAAAGAGTATTTAGATACTGGTAAATGTTTTTTATTAAATGATGTCTTACAAAGTTCAAGAAATGAAACTTTAGAATTACTTGTAAAAGATGAAACAACTAAATACAAATTTTTTGAGTGTTTGATTGAGGTTCCTTATAAAAAAGCTTATTTACTTTTAAAAGAGACATTTAATGAAAGTAGAAATCCAAATATTTATTTATATTTAGAAAGAATGGCATATGCTTTAAAAGATTATAATGAAGCTTTAGAATATTCTGCAAAAGTTGATATGGTAGATGATAAAGGTGTTTTAAGCAAAGAGTTTTTACATAGATTTTTAATTGTTAGTGCAAAACAAGATTCTGTTTTATTTGACAAATATTTTAACTATGCACATCAAAATCCACAATATATTGAAGATAACAAAGATAATCCTGTAATTATAGATTTTTATTATCAGTACTATTTATATTTGATTAAAAAAGAATTTAATGATGAAGCAGTTGGAGTTTTAAATAAATTATATAATAAACAAAATGAGTTAAATGTTCATGTATATTCCCCTTTTGTCGAAATGGAATTGTCAAAAATAGAAACAACAAACAATAACAATGAAAAAGCTTTACAACTCTTATTGGATTCTTTAGAGTATTCAAGAAGAATCAAACCAAATGCTTTGGCACAAGTTTATTACGATATTATTAGATTATATGATGAGTTTGGTAATAGTATAAAAAAAAGTGAATATGTATTGAAATGTAAAGAGATTCAAGGGACTCAAGATAGTCTTTATAAAAAAATGTGTGATGAGATGTAAACATGGATATAGATACACTTTTAAATAGTATTGATTCAAAAGAGTTATCAATCCCTTTTGGAAGAATTGTACATATTTCTACTACTACAATTAAAGCAACTGGAATTACAGTTGCAGTTGGTGATATAGTCAAGATTGAGTCTCAACACCATATTTATACAGTTTTAGGTATGGTTGCTTCAATTGAATCATCAGGGTTTACAATTGTACCTTTTTCTTTTATTGATGGGTTTAGAATACATGATAAGGTGTATTTACAAAAAGAGGGTTTATCTGTAAATACAGGTTATGGATTACTAGGACGGGTTATAAATGCCTTAGGTGAACCAATTGATGACAAAGGTAAAATTAGAGATTTAGAAGAGAGTTCAGCAATAAACAAACAATCGATGTCTGCTCTTGAAAGAGGGATAATCGACCAAAGATTTTCAACAGGTGTAAAAGCTATTGATTCTATGTTAACAGCAGGAAAAGGGCAAAAAGTTGGGATTTTTGCAGGTTCCGGAGTTGGTAAATCAACTTTGATGGGGATGATTGTAAAAGGGTGTGAAGCACAAATTAAAGTGGTTGCTCTTATTGGTGAAAGGGGACGTGAAATCCCTGAATTTATCCATTATAATCTTGATGATAATTTAGAAAATACAATAATTGTAGCTGCAACTTCAGATGAATCTTCATTGATGAGAAAATATGGAGCTTTTACGGCAATGGCAATTGCAGAGTTTTTTAGAGACAAAGGGCATGATGTTTTACTTATGATGGATTCTGTAACTAGATTTGCAATGGCTCAAAGAGAGATTGGTTTAAGTACTGGTGAACCACCAGTAAGTAGGGGATATCCACCCTCTGTTTTTGCACTTTTACCACAACTTATGGAAAGAGCTGGTAATAATGCAAAAGGTTCTATCACAGCTTTTTTTACAGTTTTAGTTGATGGTGATGATATGAATGATCCAATTGCCGATCAAAGTAGGTCGATTTTAGATGGACATATTGTTTTAACAAGAGATTTAACCGAGCAAGGGTTTTATCCACCTATAAATATATTAAAATCAGCATCAAGGGTTATGGACAAAGTAGTAGATAATGAACATTATAATTACTTTTTAAAGTTAAAAAGAGTATTATCATTGATAAAAGAGAATGAAGTATTAGTTAGAGTAGGTGCATATAAACCAGGTATGGATAAAGAACTTGACGATGCTTTAGCTAAAAAAGACAAAATTAGGTCTTTCTTGACACAAAGTATGAA
Organism: Arcobacter sp.; assembly: GCA_003252105.1. Classification (GTDB taxonomy): domain Bacteria; phylum Campylobacterota; class Campylobacteria; order Campylobacterales; family Arcobacteraceae; genus Halarcobacter. The sequence continues at coordinate 55,042 of QKDL01000028.1, read as the reverse complement.
AGAACAGTATAATTTTAATGAAATAGTTGCGAAGTTTAAGGAGGTGTTCCAATGATTACTTCAACAACCCAACAGATGTTATATAGACTAAATAACTTAAATAAAGAACAAACAAGAGTTAGTTATCAGATGTCTACAAGAAAAGTTCTGGACAATGGTAGTGATAATACAGAAGTATACAAAAGAGAAGTATATATAGACGATAGAATTAGAACCTATGAAGGTATAAAAGTTCAGATTGAAAAAACAACAGCTCAAAACAATGTTTCTGATTCAACTTTAGCTGATGCCAAAGATTTATTAACTAAAATTAAATCTGAAATTATGAAAGCCTTAACTGATACTACTGATGATGAAGCGAGAAAGTCTATTGCTATCAATTTAGAAGGTATGAAAGAAAATCTAATTATGTTATCAAATGAATCAGTTGAAGGAGAATATCTTTTTGCAGGTTCAGACTCTACAGTTAAGCCTTTTACTCTTGATAATGAAACTGGAAAAATGGTATACAATGGTGATGGATTTTTAAGAAAAGTAGCAGTTGAAGATGGTTATTACAGGGAAAGAGGAATTACAGGTTTTGAAACATTTTTCTATCCAACTAACACTGCCTTAAAAGGAGAAACTTTAAACTTTACCGAGGGACAAAGAGTTCTTGATCAAAATGGATATGAGTGGAAACAACCTGATGCTGTTGAGACGGGTGGAACTTTGTCATTTGAAGCTTCTCAACCTATAGTTGATGATGCAGGTGAGACTTGGACTTTAAATACTTTAATACCACAGTTAGAACATGCTACATTGGGTAATATACCTGTTTCTTATGTTTCTGGGAATACTTATGAAGTAGCTGTACCTGGAACTGTTAATTCTCTTCAAATAAATCAACTTATAAAAGTTGAAGAAAATGGAAAATTTTCAGATGATGTAAACGATAGGTTAGATATCAGTGGAACATCACCTGATTTTAGTGTAACTGTACCAAATATAGATGGAACTAAATTTGAAGCAAAATCAAGTGTATTTGATTTCTTAGATAAAACAATAAATGCTTTAAATAAAGTTGATGAAAATGGTAATCCTGTTACAAGTGAAGAGGCTAAACTAGTTTTAGAAGATAGTTTAGATGGTATAAATGATGTTTTTGACGCAATGAATGTTGGGCATGGAAAACTTGGTGGGAGAAATAGTGTTTTTGAGGTTTCTTTAGAAAGAGTTAGTACAAAAATAACACAATTTGATGTTTTAAAAACAGAAGTGGGTAGTGTTGACTTAGCTAAAGTTGCTGTTGAAGCAAAAGCTTTAGAGTTAACTTTTACAGCTTTATATACTACTATCAATAAAATGAATGAATTATCTTTAGTTAATTTTGTAAGATAATTATAAAGTACTAAATGAATTTTTTAAAGAGGTATTTTTCAAGAGATTTAGTTGTTGTTGCATTATTTGTAGCAATACTTATGATTATAATAGTTCCCTTACCTAAGGGACTATTAGATTTTTTTCTTATCACATCATTATCATTTTCTCTTTTGATTTTATTAATCTCTTTATATATTCAAAAACCAGCAGATTTAACAACCTTTCCAACAATTATTTTAATACTTGCACTTTTTAGATTATCCTTAAATATTGCTACAACTAGGTCAATTTTAAGTGAAGGACAAAATGGTCCTGATGCAGTTAGTTCTATTATTGCTGCTTTTGGAGAGTTTGTTGTAGGTGGTAATATGGTAATTGGTATTATTGTATTTATCATATTAGTACTTATTAACTTTATGGTTGTAACAAAAGGTGCAACAAGGGTTGCAGAGGTTACTGCAAGATTTACACTTGATTCTATGCCTGGTAAACAAATGGCAATTGATGCGGATTTAAATGCTGGATTTATTGATGATAAAGAGGCACAAAAAAGAAGAAATGAATTAATCACAGAAGCAAGTTTTTATGGAGCAATGGATGGGTCATCAAAGTTTGTAAAAGGTGATGCTGTTGCAGGTATTATTATTACCATGGTTAACCTAATTGGTGGACTATTAATTGGTCTTTTTCAACACGATATGACTATTTCTCAAAGTGGTGAGATTTATACTATTTTAACTATTGGGGATGGATTAGTTGCACAGCTTCCAGCACTTATCTTATCAACTGCAACTGCAATTATTATTACACGATCTAATATGGATCAAGATCGATTTGCAAGTAATGCAGTTAATCAACTTGTAAAAGATTCGAAATCACTTATTTTAGTTGGTATTGGATTAGTTTTATTTGGTTTTGTTCCAGGTTTTCCTACAGGAATACTTTTTGTAATGGGTCTATTATTATCGTTTATAGGTTATACAATTTACATGATTGAAAATGGACATGATAATGCAATTACAAGATTGGTAAAACCTAGTAAACCGACTAAAATAAAACCAAGTGATGATGTTCAAACTTTAAAAGAGAAAAAAAGAGAATCTACTGCTGTTGATGAATCTCAGGTTATAGAAAATATTATGAAACTTGAAGTTCTTGAGCTTAAACTTGGTATTAGATTATTGCAATTAGTTCAAGGTAATTCTGAATTACTTGATAAAATTAGAGCAATTAGAAAAAGTATAGCTGCTGATTTAGGTTTTGTAATACCTCAAATTAGAATCTCTGATGATGCAACATTGGCTCCAAATGAGTATCAAGTATTCTTAAAAAGAATCCCTTTAGAAAAAGGGAAAGTTGAGATAAATAAACTTCTTGCAATGGGTGGTGTAAGTCCAGGTTCACTAAAAGGTTTGAAAGTAAAAGAACCGGTATTTAATCTTGATGCTGTATGGATTGAAGAGGGGCAAAAAGAGGATGCCTTGATGAAAGGATTCACAGTAGTTGATGCACCTACAATTATCTCTACACACATATCAGAACTTATTAAAAAACATGCAGAAGATATTATTACTAGACAAGATATTGTTGATATTGTTGAAGGCTTGAAAAAAGATTTCCCTATTGTTGTAGAAGAAGCAATGAAAGTGACATCTTATGGAACGTTATTAAAAGTTTGTAAAGATCTATTACATGAAAAAATACCTATTGTTGATATGTTAACTATTATTGAATCAATAGCAGATATTGCAGAATATACAAAAGCACCAGATGTATTATTAGAACATGTAAGAAGTAAACTGTACAGATTAATTACAAATAGATTTAAAGATAATGATGGAACCCTACATATTATAACAATTAAACCTGATATAGAACAAGACTTTATTGGAAAGCTTCAGGAACAACATGGTGTTTCTCAACTTATGTTATCAATTGCAGAGATTAACTCGTTAGTGACAAAAACAAAAGAGTTAATAACTCATGTTGAAGCAAAAGGGTACAATAAAGTTGCTATGGTAGTAGATCCACTACTTAGAAAAAGAATTTCAGAAATATATGAAAAATTTGGTCTTCAAGTAGCAGTTTTATCACATGCAGAATTAGATTCAAGAGCTAATTTTGCTATAGAAGGTACATTGGAGTTTTAATGGGAATATTGAGACTAATAATTTTAGTATTGATATTTAATCTATATTTGAGTGCAGGGGTTATTCTTAGGGCTCCTAATAGTTTTATATCAGGTGAACCTTTTGTTTTTGAGTATGAACTTAGTGGCTCTTCAGTAAATTTTCCAAATATAGAAAAAATTGACCAGTATATAGTTGAAGGTTTAGGTACTTCAAAATCTCTACAAATAATAAATGGTAGTTATTCAGAAAAAGTAAGTAAAAAATATAGAATCTATCCAACAAGTGACTTTACAATACCAAGTTTTGATTTTGAAATAGATGGAAAGTTAGAAAAAAGTGAAGAGAAAAAAGTTACAAAAAGTGTTGCTTTAAAAACAAAATCACAACAATTTGATTTAACAATACAAACAGAAAAAAAAGAGCTTTTTGTAGGTGAATCTACTATTTTAAAACTTGTTTTTAAATATAAAAGAGATTTGCAAATTACAAATTTAGGGTTTACTCCTCCCCATTTTGAAAATTTTTGGTATAAAAAATTAGATAATAAAAACAATAGATATGAACAAAATGGATATATTGTTCAAGAATTAGAATATTTATTATTTCCCCAAAAAGTTGGAAAGTTAAAGATAAATCCTCTTAAAGTTGATGTTCAAATGATTGATATTACCTCTTCAAATAATTTTGGATTTTTTTCAGCTGTACCAAAAGTTACAAAAGTTTATTCAAATGAACTTAGTTTTGATATAAAGCCTTTACCACAAGCAATAAACTTAATTGGAAATTTTGATATAAAGGCTTTCGTTGATAAGACAAAAATAAAACAAGGTGAATCTATCTCTTATAAATTAGTTATTTCAGGCTTTGGAAACTTTGATGATATTCAAGATAAAAAACTAAATATTAAAGATGCTATAGTTTATGATAATAAACCTAAAGTAGAAACAAGTTATGAAAATGATAGATATAAAGGAATATATGAAAAAGTTTATTCAATTGTTCCAAGTGATTCTATAATTATTCCAAGTCAATCTATTAGTTATTTTGATAAACAAAGTCAAAAAGTAATAACAAAAAAAACTCAAGAGTTTAAAATAGAAGTTGAGAACTCTTTAAACAGTTCTCAAGAAGTAGTTTTAGAAAAAGCTATTGATACTCCTGTTATAAAAAAAGATATAATAGAAACAAAAACTAGTAATAGTGAAAAAGTTATATATTTTGTTTTAGGTATTGTATTTTCATTATTAATATTTGGTTTATTAAATTTGGTTAAAATCAAAAAAAATAAAAATCGTAGAGTTGATACTCCTTTAATTAAACAAGTTAAATCTTCAAAAGATAAACAAGAACTTTTAAAAGTTTTAGTTCCTTTTATAAACAAGGATGAAATTTTGGATGAATTAATTTACAAATGTGAAAAAGAGGGTGAGTTTTCATCACTTAAAAAAGATATAATTTCTACGATAAAAAATTTAAAACTTTGAGGTTAAAATGAGATATTTATTTGTTTTTTTAGTATTGATTAGCTCTTTATTTTCAATGGAGTTTTATGCTAAATTAGAACCAATCAATAATTATAGTGTGAAATCAGCTGTTAGTGGGAAAGTTATTTATACAAATGATGAGATTGAAGGTAAGTTTGCAAACAATAGTATAGTTGTAAAAATTGATTCTGAAGTAAATGAAGTGGAATTAAAACAATCTTTAAATAAACTAGAATCTATTAATCAAATGATTGATATACAACAAAAAAATTATGAAAGACTTTTAAAAATTAGTTCAAAATCTGGTTTTGAAAAAGATACTCAAAAGTTAAATGTAATCAATCTTGAATCATCAAAAGCTGATATGCTTATAAAAATTGCAACATTAAAAGATACTATAAAAAATAAAAAACTTATGGAAAAAAACAATTATATCTATAATATTGCAGTGGAAAAAGATGATTATGTAAATCCAGGAACACTTCTATATGAAGCAAAAGATTTAAGTAAAGGTAAACTAGAGATTTATGTTCCTATTGCTGATGTGGATACTATAAAAACAAAAACAATATATATTGATGATGAAAAAACTGATTTAAAAATCAATAAGATATATGATGTAGCTGATTCAAAACATATCTCTTCATATAAGTGCGAAATTATTATAAATAATCCTAAAACTTTTTCAAGGTTGGTAAAAATTGAATTCAAATAATCAAATAGCTTGTCCTCTTGATTGTTATGATGCTTGTCAAGCCCAAATTATTGATGGAAAAATAAAAGGTTCAAAAGAGCATTTTACTACAAATGGAAAACTTTGTGTAAATTTTGCAAACTTATTAAATGAAGATTTTTTAGATACTGCAAAATTTCAAGGGAAAGATATCTCTTTAGACAATGCACTAGATATTCTAGTTGAAAAATTAAAACAAACACCAGCTAATGATACTATCTATTATAAAGGTTCTGGAAATCTTGGAGTGATGCAAGGTGCACCTAAAACTTTTTTTACTAGATATGGTTCAGTTTTAACTAAAGGAAGTCTTTGTGATGGAGCAGGTGGAGCAGGGCTTGAAATGGGAAGAAAAAAAGTTGTAAATCCTCCTATTGAAAATCTGAAAAATTCTGATGTTATAATAGTTTGGGGTAGAAATTTTTCTATTACTTCTCCCCATATGTATAATTTAGTAAAAGATAAAACTTTTATTACAATTGACCCAATTAAAACTGAAATTGCTAAAAAATCAGAACTTCATATGCAGCTAAATCCAAAAACTGACCATGAATTAGCTCTTTTATTAACAAGATTTGCATATATGGAAGATTTAGAAGATGAAGAGTTTATAAAAAATTCTCAAGGTGCCGATTGGTTTTTTGATTTAGCAAAAAGTAGACCAGTAGTATCTTATGAACAAACAACTGGAGTATCTTTAACTGATGTAACAAAATTTTTTGAAATAATTAAAGATAAAAAAGTATCTATTGTCATGGGGCTTGGGGTTCAAAAATATTATGAGGGTGCCCAAATCATAAGAGCAATTGATTCCTTTGCAGCTTATATTGGTCTACATAATAAAGATGTAGGTGGTGTGTGGTATCTTGGTAGTTCAATGTATGGATATGAAAAGAAATTTGATGCTGTTTCAAATAATAAAGTTGCAATACCAGAAGTTGATTTTTCAAAATATAAAGTAGTCTTTATCCAAGGTGCAAATCCAGTTGTAACTGCTCCTAATACAAAAAAAATAGTTGAAGGTTTAAAAAAATCTTTTGTAATCTATTTTGGTACAACTATAAACGATACTTGTGAATATGCTGATTTAATTATCCCTGCTAAAACATTTTTAGAGAAAAAAGATGTGAGATTATCTTATGGACATGAATTAAAAGCGATTAATAATATAGAAGATAAAAATATAAAAAATAAAATAAGTGAATATGAATTAAGCTCTTATTTAAATGAATGTTTTGGTTTTGAACCTTTAGAGGGTGAAGATAGTATTATTGAATATTATACAAATACAAAGCCAGATAGAGATCATATAATAGAAGATTTTGAGTTTTTAGAGGATTTAGAAGTAGAAAATTTGTATGAAGAAAAAGAGGATGAAGAGTTTTACTTAATCACTGCAAAATCTAAAAAAACATTAAATTCTCAATTTGGAACTGATAATAATATTTATTTAAACTCTTCTAGTGGTTATAAAACAGGAGATGAAGTTTTAGTTGCATCAGAACATGGAGAAGCTAAGTTTACAGTTTGTTTGGATGACAATGTAAAAGAAAATTGTGCATTATTTTATAGTTCTAATAAAAAAGCAAACTATTTAACTCCTTTTAAAAGTGATGAAGAAGCTCATAGTGCTATATATCATGAGGCTTTGTTGACTATTGAATTATGTTAGTATTTTAAAAGAAAATGAAGTAATAAGAAAACTCTCTTTACTTCAACTTATAGCTTATTTTGGAGCTTGGTTTTCAAATGTAGCTATATATACAATGCTTGTAAATTTTGGCTCTTCAGCTCTCGCAATCTCTATTGTTACAGCTATGCATTTGATCCCTGCAATTGTTATAGCACCTTTATCTGGGGCTATAATTGACAGATTTAAAATTAAATCTTTGATGTTAAGTTTATTATCTATAGAATTGATTATGACTTTACTTTTTTTAACTATAGATGATAAAAATGATCTTTGGCTTTTAATGATATTTATATTTATTAGAATGGGAAGTGCTTCTATGTTTTTCTCCACAGAGATGTCTTTACTTCCTAAATTGATATCAGGTAAAACATTACAAAAAGTAAATGAAATACATTCAATAATTTGGTCTTTTACCTATGCTGCTGGTATGGCTGCAAGTGGAATTATTGTAAATTTATATGGAATTAAAACTGCAATCATAATTGATGCAGCTTTTTTTATTTGTGCAATAATTTTATTTTTAAATATTGAATTTAAAGTTGAAGCTATTCACACAAAAGAAAAAATATTATCCATGATAAAAGATGGATTTATATATATTAAAAATCATAAATTAGTTTTACATCTAATAGTGTTGCATGCAAGTGTTGGATTAACATCTTTTGATACCTTAGTTACATTATTAGCAAAAAATGAGTATAAATATGTGATTGCTGTTCCTTTATCTATTGGTATTACAAATGCTGTAAGAGCTGCTGCACTTATGATTGGTCCTATGTTAATTTCAAATTGGGTAAATAAAGATAGGTTAATATATATATTTATTTTCCAAGGTTTAGCTATTATTTTTTGGGGGATGCTTCAATTTAATTTTTATATTGCACTTATTGCAGTATTTTTAACTGGATTTACAACAACTACAATTTGGTCATATACATATGCTTTGATTCAAGAAAATGTAGAATCAAAATATTTAGGAAGAGTAATATCTTATAATGATATGATTTTTATGGTTTCAAATGTAATAACAACATTTTTTATAGGAGTTATGGCAAGTTTAACAAGTTTGAGTAATATAACTGTTATAATTGGTTGTGCTTTTTTTATTGTGGCATTATATTATAAGAGGATTAAGGAATGGATATAAATAAAAAAGTTTTACTTTTGGCAATTTATAAAAAAGAGGATGATGAGAGTTTAAATGATATTTTATTAAAAATGGATAGCACTCATGTTTTTACTCAAAAAGAGGGTAAAAAATATTTAAAAGAGTTAAAAAAAGAGCAACTTATATCTGAAAACTCATTGACTGTACTAGGAATTACTAAGGCAAAAGAGGTAGAGTTGGAATTTAAAATTTAGTTAAATTTCATTTAGAAATTTAACTTCATCAAAAACATCTTTATAAAAAGGTAAACTTACTTTTTCAAAACTATCTTTATCTTGAAAAAGGTTAATATACCAATCAAAATCTATATTTTTATTTTTTAAAGCTTGCATAGAAAGTAAGGTGTCATTTATGCAACCTAGTTTTGAAGGTGTAATTAGTATTGCTTTTGTATTTAAATATTTTATTAAATCAATTATAAAAAAATTTTTTTCAATTGGAACCATCAATCCACCAGCACCTTCAATAACCAAAATATCACAAAACTTTAAAAGGTAATCTCTTTTTTTGATAATAAATTGTAAATCAATTTTAGTTTTTTCTTTTGCAACATAAGGTGCAGCAGGGAGTTTAAATTGGTAAGGTACTACATCATCAATTGATACATTAAAATCTTTATTAAGCTCTTTTACTAAGTTTAAAAGTTTATTTCCATCTGGTGGTACAGGAGCTACTCCTGTTTCTATTGGTTTAAAATAACCAACTTTTAATCCTTGTTTGGCATAATGTCTTAAAAACTTTTCGCAGGCGTAAGATTTACCTACATCTGTATTAGTAGCAGTTATAAAAATAGTATTCATTTGCGTATTATAACAATAGTTTTTTAACAAAATATAAAAAAAACTTTAAAATATTTTATATACAATTTATTTTACGTAGATTATTGCTTTTTTGTTATAATATATACAACAAAAATAAAAGGAACGACGTGGCTAACGAATTAGAGATAGAACTTGATAGTGAATTAGAAGTAGTTGAACCAAAAAAATACAAAGTGATTTTATTAAATGATGATTATTCAACTATGGATTTTGTTATTGATGTTTTAACAAAAGTATTTCGAAAAACAATAGACCAAGCAACTCAAATAATGCTAAATATCCATAATAATGGTAAAGAGGTTTGCGGAATATATACTCATGAAATAGCTTCAACAAAAGTTGCCCAAGTGAAAACTTTGGCAAGAGAAAAGGGTTTCCCTTTGAAAGCAATAATGGAAGAAGAGTAAATTATGATTAGTAAAGAATTAAGAAACATTTTTGCACAAGCAGTAAATTATGCTAAAAAAAGTCGTCACGAATATTTAACAGTAGAACATATTTTTTTAATGTTGATTCATGATGAGGTTATAGAGGGTTTATTTGATGATTTAGGATTAGATAAAAATAAATTCTTTAATGATATAAAAAAATATATAGATGAAAATACACCTGTATACCCAGAAAATGTAAATGATGAACCAATAGAAACAGTAACTTTAACTTCAACTATTGAAAATATGGTTGCTCATACACAAACAAGTGGAAAAAGAAATGCAAGTGTAGAAGATATGTTTGTAGCAATTTTAAAAAATGAAAAATCTTATGCAACATATCTTTTAAAATCTGCAGGTGTTGAAAGAGTAGATATTTTAGAGGAGATTTCTCATAAAGATAATGATGAACTTGAAGATGATTTAACATCAATAGATAGTCAAAATCAAAATGATAATAAAGTCTTAGAAAAAAATTCTACTGAATTAGTTGCCCTAGCTAAAAAAGGTGAAATTGATCCTGTTATTGGTAGAGGAAAAGAAATTGACAGGGTAATTCAGATTTTAAGTAGAAGAAAGAAAAACAATCCTATATTAGTAGGTGAACCAGGTGTTGGTAAAACGGCAATAGCTGAAGGTTTAGCTTTAGAAATAGCAAACCAAAGAGTACCAGAGTTTTTAGAAAAAGCAAAAGTTTTTTCTATAGATATGGGTTCTATGTTAGCAGGTACTAAATATAGAGGAGATTTTGAAAAGAAATTAAAAGGTTTATTAAAAGAGGTTAGTAAAATCCCTAATGCTATTTTATTTATTGATGAGATTCATACTATAGTTGGTGCAGGAAGTGTAAGTGGAAGTGCAATGGATGCTTCAAATATTTTAAAACCACTTTTAGCAAATGGAAAACTAAGATGTATTGGGGCAACAACTTTTAGTGAATATAGAAATGATTTTTCAAAAGATAAAGCACTTAGTAGAAGATTTGCTAAAGTTGATGTTGATGAACCTTCAATTGAAGATACAATCACAATTTTAGAGGGATTAAAATCAAAATATGAAGAGTTTCATGGAGTAGTATATAATAGAAGTGCAATTGAAACAGCAGTTGAACTTAGTAAAAAATATATTACAGATAGATTTTTACCAGATAGTGCTATTGATGTTATCGATGAAGTTGGAGCTAGTAAAAAAATTGAGTATGCTACTTTAAATAAAAACAATATTAAAATTTTACAAAAAGATGTAGAAGATACAGTAGCAAAGATGGCACATATACCATCTAAATCAACTACTAAATCTGATATTAGTTTACTTAAAAATCTTGAAAAAAATATGCAAAAAAGAGTATTTGGTCAAGATAATGCTATCTCAACAATTGTTCAATCAATTAAAAGAAATAAAGCAGGATTAAATATAGATAAAAAACCAATCGGAAGTTTTCTTTTTACAGGACCTACTGGTGTTGGTAAAACAGAGGTTGCTAAAGAGTTATCAAATCAATTGGGAATACATTTTGAAAGATTTGATATGAGTGAATATATGGAAGCTCATACAATCTCTAGACTTATTGGAGCTCCTGCTGGATATGTAGGTTTTGAAAATGGTGGACTTTTAACAGAAGCTATTAGAAAACATCCACATTGTGTACTTTTACTAGATGAGATTGAAAAAGCACACCCTGATTTAATGTCAGTTTTATTACAAGTTATGGATAATGCAGAGTTAACTGATAACAGTGGAAATAAAGCAGATTTTCAAAATGTAGTTTTAATAATGACATCAAATTTAGGTGCAACAGAAGCAAATGTAATGGGATTTACTAAAGATGATTCATTAAATGAAAATAAAGCTATTAATAAATTCTTTGCACCAGAATTCAGAAATAGACTTGATGCAACTGTTAGTTTTAAAGCCTTAACTCAAGATATTGTTGCTCAAGTAGCAGGTAAATTTATAGAGGATTTAGAAAAACAGCTTGAAAATAAAAAAATCTTTATCTCAATTACAACAAGAGCAAAAAATCAATTAGCTGAATTGGGATATGATAAAGCGATGGGTGCTAGACCATTATCAAGAGTAATATCAGAAAAAATCAAAAATGTTCTTACTGATGAGATTTTATTTGGAAAACTCAAAAAAGGTGGTAATGTTAAAATAGATTTTGTAAAAGAGGAATTTACATTTACGTATAAACCTTTAGAACACAAATAGTTCACGATTTTATACTATTATTTTTATATCTTCTTAAGTAAAATAAAGTAAAATTTTAAATTATTTTGATAAAGGATGTTTAATGAAGAGAATTTTCTTAAGTTCAGCTGTAGCTATTTTGATATTAACTGGATGTGGAAGTGAAGAGAAAAAAGAGGCAACTGTAACTAAGGTTGAGGAAACAAAAGTAGTAGATACTGCTGTTAAAACACCTGAAGAAAAATTGGTTGATCAAGTAAAAGAATCTACAAGCCAAGTAGCTTCTAAAATTGTAGAAGAATCAAAAAAAGTAGTAGAAGCAAGTACTGAGGCTGCAAAAAGTGTAGGTCAAAAGGTTTCTGATACAACAAAAGAGATAACAGAAGAGGTTGTTGATTCAGCAACACAAACAAAAGCTAAAATAGAACAAAGTATTGATAATATTGTTGCAACAAAAACTCAAGATAATGACTCAACAAAAATAAATGCAAAGTCTTTATATTTGAAATGTGCAGGGTGTCATGGACAAGAAGCACAATTAGCTGCGTTAGGTAAGTCAAAAATTATCAAAGATTTAACAAAAGATGAGATAGTAATAGCATTAAATGGATATAAAGATGGATCTTATGGTGGTGTTATGAAAGGTGTAATGAAAAGCCAAGTAGTAAATCTATCAAAAGAAGAGATAGATGCATTGGGTGATTATATCTCTGCATTTTAAGAACATTGAACGTTTTCCCTTTAGATAAACATTCTTATATTTTTCCTAATCCTTTATATGCAAGTAACGAAGGTTTACTTGCATATGGTGGAGATTTATCCCCCACAAGATTAATTACAGCCTATACAAATGGTATTTTCCCTTGGTATAATGAACATGACCCAATTCTTTGGTGGAGTCCAAATCCAAGATTTATTTTAGAATTTGATGAGTTTAAATTATCAAAGTCTTTGGAAAAAACTATCAAAAAAAATCTATTTGAAATAAGATTTGATACAAATTTTAGACAAGTAATGATTGAGTGTTCTAAAATCCCCAGAGTTGGACAAAAAGGAACTTGGATACTTCCTGAAGTTATAGATGCATATTGTACTTTATTTGATATGGGCTTTGCCCACTCTTTTGAAGCATACTACGAAGGGGAATTAGTAGGTGGAGGTTATGGGGTAGATATTGGAGATATATTTTGTGGAGAATCTATGTTTGCTAAAAAAAGTGATGCTTCAAAAGTTGCTTTATATCATCTTGTACAAAGACTTAAAACTAATGGTTTTAGACTTATAGATTGTCAAATTCCCACACCACATTTAAAAACTCTTGGAGCTAAAGAAGTTTATAGAGAAGATTTTTTGCAATGGGTCAAAGAATCAATAAATAATCCAAAAAAATTTTAGAAAAATTAAGATTAGTGAAGTGGAATAATGGGTTCTACAACACTATATAAAAATTTATTTTTATTAAATACAGTTTTTGAAATAATTCCTACTAGGTTTCCATCTTGAAATACTCCTCCCCCACTATTTGAAGGGATTGCTAAACAATCACTTCGTATCTCTTCTTTTTTTGCTAAATCAGTATAATCAAGGGTAGTATTAAATCCTATTGGGATATTTTTAGCCATATAAAATTTACAGTTTTTTTCTTCTAATAATATGTTATAAAACATACCTTCTTTAGACATAGAGTAATATTTAAATATACCTTTTTTACTAATATCTAATTTTGTAACTTTCAGTTTTGATATATTTTTTGTAGGTATATAACTTAGGTCAAATTGTAAATTTATAGAATTGTCAATATTACAATGTCTTGCAGTGTATATTTTATTACTAGCATGGACTCCATTGCAATGATTGAATCTTTTTAAATAATTATAATCTTGATTTATAATAGGTGTATTAGAATTAGTATCAATGTATTTTGGTATCTCTTCTAAATCATTGTTAGCAGAACTATATTGAAAAATTAGATTGTTTATGTATTTATCAATCATTAAAATATTTTCATTCATCGCTTTTACTGTAAAGTCAGGATTAGGGGTTTGTATAAGAGAATCTCTAAATTTAACTAAACAATTTTTAGTTGATTTAAGATAAATATATGATAATCTAACATTATCATCAAATTGTTTTGCTTTTTCATATTTCTTTAAACAAGTTTCCCATTTAAGAGCATAAATATAGTTAACATTAAAAAATAGAATAAATAGTATAAATAAATTTCTCATAATATAGAATTATACCATATATTATTGATAAAATATACTATATAAATAAGATTAGATTAGTAAATTTAAGTTATTTATAAGCTTTAATTTTATTTAGATAAATTCTTATAAAGTTAAAACCATATAAATAAGAAAAAATTATAAGTAAATCTAAAGTAAATCGTTGTAAAATTGCAAAAAATTTAGGATTAAGAATGATAAGAAAAATTGATATTGAAAGTGAAGAGTTTCAAACAGAACTTGAACTTACAAAAAAATTTACTGATGAAGTTTGTAAAGAGTATGGTTTTGTTTACAATCCAGAAAATGATGTAAATGAATCAATACAAAATGGGCTTACAAGAAACAAACTAATTTATGATAGAAGATATTGCCCATGTTTTATGGTAATAGGGGAGACTCAAGAAGAAAAAGATAAATCAGATAATAGACTTTGCCCATGTAAACCAGCACTTCAAATAGAGATTCCATCTCAAGGACATTGCCACTGTGGTATTTTTTGTACAAAAGAGTATGCACAAAAAATTGAGCAAGAACAAGAAGCAGAACTAGCAGCCCATGAACATTCAAGAGTATTAAGTAAAGAAGAGTGTGAAATGTTACTTCAAAAAGATAATTTAGATAGTTCTGAATTAGAAGCTTTACTTGCTGCAAGAGATGAAAAAGTTATAGATTTTAATTTAGTTGATGTAAGAGAGTGGATGGAATGGGTTAGTGCAAGAATAAAAGGAACAGATTATTTAGTACCAACTACATCTTTTTATAATTCATTATCACAAATAGAAGAACAAAAAAACAAACCTGTTATTGTTTATTGTCATATTGGTAGTAGAAGTGCTTATTGTCAAAGGATGATGAGGGATATGGGATATAAAACTGTATCAAATCTACAATATGGAATAAGTTCATATCAAGGGGAACTTTTATCGGGAGATTAATTTTGTAACTATATTGTAAATAAGTAGTTATAAAATACTATTGTTCTTACCTTATGTAGCAAAATTTATGATATCCCTTTTTGGGATATCATTTCTATTTAAAATCATCATTTATTTTTAAAGTATAAATATCATCACTGAATTTTTTAAGAAGTTGTAGAAGTGAGATAAAAAATGTAACCATTGCTGGTCCTATAATCATTCCCCAAAAACCAAATGTTGATAATCCTGCTACTATTGAGAAGAATATCAATAATTCATTTACTGCTGTTGGAGTTTTTACAACTTTTTTATTTATATATTTAATAATTACAGGTTTTACAAAAGTATCAGCAATAATTGAGATAACTAAAATCGAATAAACAATGATAGCTATAGCATTTCCAATACTTCCTGCAAAGATTTCATAGATTGCTACAGGAAGCCACATAATTAAACCTCCTACAACAGGAACTAAAGAGGCAAAACCATATAGGACACCTAGTAAAATTCCATCATATCCAAAAAAGCTTACGAAAATTCCAAATAAAAAACCTTCCAAAACAGCTGTTGCTAAAATAGAGTATAAAACAACACTCATAACATTTGATGATTCATAAAAAAGTGCATTTGAATCTTCACTTTTTAAAGGTAAAGCTTCCTTAAAATAGTGTGAAAGTGAAGTGCTATAGTAATTAAAAAAGAAATAAAAAACTAAAATCATAATCATATCAATAACAAATTTTGCAGAGTTTTTACCTAAAGATGCTCCAATTGAGATTAGGTTTTGTATAAACTCTTTTATATCAACTTTTTCTAAAAGATTTGTTAGTTGCTCTTTTATAAAAACAAAATCATCAGGGATATTGTCAACCCAATCTTTAGTTGTATTAAAAATACCAAGTAAAGCAGTTTGGTCTATTTTATTTATTAATCCTGCAAAAGAGATAATACAATAAAGTACAGGGATAAAAAATATAGCAGTTAAAAGTACAGTCATTAAAATAGAGGTTATAAAATGATTAGGGATACTTCTTTTTAGATAAATATTTAATGAATTAGTTGCAACTGCTAAAAGCAGGGCAACAATCATTGGCTTTAAAAATGGACTAAAAAGTTCCAACATAAAAAATAGTGTTACAATAGCCAATGCAATCAAAAAATATTGTGGTTTCAAAATAGAGTTCCTTGTTCATCTAATTTTTCACTATTTGGATAGTTGAGTCTAAAAAGTTCATAGGTTTTTACACTTGCAACTCTTCCTCTTGCTGTTCTTTCTATATAACCATTTGCTAAAAGATAAGGTTCAATTGCATCTTCGATAGTTCCCTCATCTTCACTTAAAGCAGCTGCAATTGTAGAAAGCCCCATAGGCTTACCTTTATTTGAAACTAATAGCTCTAATAGGTTTATATCCATCTCATCAAATCCAGTATCATTTACACCAAGTTCATCTAAAGCGTATTTACACCTTTGAATATGAATTGTATTTTCATTTTCAACTTCTGAAAAGTCTCTTACTCTTCTTAAAAGTCTAAGAGCTACCCTTGGAGTACCTCTGCTTCTTTTAGAAATCTCTAAAGCAGCATTGTCTTCACAAAATTTGTCTAGTTTTACAGAAGCTTTTTGGATAATTTTTGCTAATTCTTCATGGGTATAAAACTGCATTCTAAAGTGCATCCCAAATCTTTCTCTTAATGGATTGCTAAGCATCCCCGCTCTTGTGGTAGCACCTATTAAAGTAAATCTTGGCAAATCTATTTTAACAGTTTGTGCAGCAGGACCACTTCCAATTATAATATCTAATCTATAATCTTCCATTGCAGGATATAAAATCTCTTCAACAGCTGGGCTTAGTCTATGTATCTCATCTATAAAAAGGATATCTCCCTCATCAAGATTAGTTAAAATTGCTGCTAAATCGCCACTTTTTTCAATCATAGGTCCTGCAGTAACTTTTATATTTGAGTTCATCTCATTTGATATCAAATATGATAGGGTTGTTTTTCCAAGTCCAGGAGGTCCATAAAATAAAATATGATCTAAAGCTTCACCTCTTTTTTTTGAAGCTTCAATAAAAACTTTTAGATTTTTTTTTATTTTTTCTTGACCTATATAATCATCCCAAGAAGAGGGTCTTAGGCTTATTTCTGCATTATCTTCTTCAAAGGATACTTGCTCAACTTCTACAACTCTTTCCATTATAAAAGCTCCACTTTTAAATGAAAAATGAAAAATGAAAAATGAAAAATTTTGTTCATGTTAATACTCTTCCTCTTTAGATGGGAATGAACTATCTTGTACATCAGTTCTATATTGATTTACTGCATCTTTTACTAAAGTTGCTCCATCTAAATAGTGTCTTACAAATTTTGGTTTAAATTCTTCAAAAAAACCTAACATATCAGACCATACTAAAACTTGACCATCCGTATCTTTTCCTGCTCCAATTCCTATAGTTGGAATATTCACAGCTTGTGTTATTTGTTTTGCAGCCTCACCCATAACACCCTCTACAACGATAGAAAAAACACCAGCTTCTTCCAATGCTTTTGCATCACGTATTAATTGTTCAATATCCTCTTTTGTTTTTCCTCTTACTTTATATCCACCTTCACTTCTAACATATTGTGGCATTAGTCCAATATGCCCCATAACAGCTATTGAGTTTGATGTTAGATGTTTAATTATGTGAGCTCTATCTTCTCCACCTTCAACTTTTACAGCAGCTGCGTTAGTTTCTTGATAAACTTTTACAGCATTTTTTAATGCTTCATCTTCATTTGTATATGTTCCAAATGGCATATCTAATACTACAAAAGCATCTTTTGCTCCTGTACAAACTGCGTTTGTATGGTAAATCATTTGCTCTAATGTCGCACTTAAGGTATCTGGTTTTCCAGCAAAACTCATATTTAAACTATCACCTACAAGAATAATATCTGCAACATCTTCAAAAAGTTTGGCAAATAGTGCATCATATGCTGTTATTACTGTAATTTTTTTATTGTTTTTTGATTTTTTTATTTTAGTTATATTTATTTTTTCGAAATCATTTTTAATTATACTCAAACTAAAATCCTTAGAATTATTTAGTCATTATTGTATCTAAAAATTTCTTTTGATTAAGTGGAATAGATTATGTACATAAAATATGTAATAAATTTGAAAAAAAAGTGTAATTAATCCAAAAAAAAAGTCTTAGTAAAACTTAGTTTTGTTAGAATACGCCTAAGAATATATTAGAGTTTGCATATGAAAAAAAATATCAAAATACAAAAACATTTAGCTGAACAATCAATCTTATTTGCAAGTATCACAAAATGGATTTTATTGTCCTCTTTAATTGGTGCTTTAGTTGGTACTGTAGTGTCTTTATTTCTAAAATTATTAGAATATTGTGAACAATCAAGATCCTTATTACCATTTGATTATTATTATACTTTACCTTTTGCTCTTGCATTTACTGTAATTATTGTAAAAAAATTTGCTCCAAGTGCTCAAGGACATGGTACTGAAAAAGTTATTGAAGCGATTCATAAAAATTCTGGAAAGATTGATATCAAGGTTATTCCTGTAAAACTTTTAGCTACAGTTATTACAATTTTCTCTGGTGGTTCAGTAGGTAAAGAGGGACCTGGAGCTCAAATTGGTGCTTCGCTTGCTTCATTTATAGCAATGAAATTAGGGTTTTCAGCAAAAGATAGAAAAAAAATAGTAATCTGTGGAATTAGTGCAGGGTTTGCTTCTGTATTTGGGACACCTCTAGCTGGTGCGATATTTGGTGTTGAAATTTTAATAGTTGGTGCTTTGATGTATGATATTTTATTACCATCTATTGTTGCAGGATTTTCAGGTTTTTTTGTGGCTAAAATGTTTGGTATTGATTATTCATATTTTTATATAGCTTTTTTTTCTGATTTAGATTTTAATTATGTACTTTTATCAAAAGTGATTATTGGAGGGATATTTTTTGGTTTGGTTGCTGATTTTATTATTACCTCTTTAAAAGCTTTACATGATTATATAGGTTCAATAAAATTAAACTATATATTAAAAGCCTTTTTAGGTGGAGTATTTATAGTTATTTTAACAATGATTGTTGGTCAAGATTATCTTGGATTAGGTTCTACTACAATAAAAGAGGCTTTATCTTCAGATGAATTACTTCATGAAAATATCCCTTGGTATACCTTTGTTATGAAAACAATTTATACTTCGTTAACTTTAGGTTTTGGTGGTAGTGGAGGGGTTATTACTCCTGTATTTTATATTGGTGCAACAAGTGGGAATTTTTTTGGTAGTTTAGTTGATGGATATATTCCTCTTTTTGCTGCATTAGGATTTGTTTCTGTTTTAGCAGGGGCAACAAGTGCACCAATTGCAGCTATGATTATGGCAGTTGAGCTTTTTGGTATGAATGTTGCACATTATGCTGCAATATCTATTATCATTGCATTTTTGATGACAGGACATAGAAGTGTATTTCCATCTCAAGTATTACAGATGAAAAAATCAGAAGCTATCAATGTAAATTTGGGTGATGAGATTCTAAATACACATACAACATATACAACCAGATTTTTTTTAAATATTAAAAAAGTATTTGAAAGATTTTTAACAAAAAATAAAGATGATGATATAAAAAAAGATAATCAATAAATTAAAAGTCATTTTTAGCTAAAATGAAATAAATTTATATATAGGATTTTGTTTTGAAAAAACTTGTAGGATATATAACTTCTTCAATTCCAGATAATAGTTTTACAATTGATTTGGCATTAAGTATGAAAGAATCTGGAGTTGATATTCTAGAATTAGGTGTTCCTTTCTCTGATCCAGTTGCAGATGGACCAGTAATT
Organism: Arcobacter sp.; assembly: GCA_003252105.1. Lineage (GTDB taxonomy): Bacteria > Campylobacterota > Campylobacteria > Campylobacterales > Arcobacteraceae > Halarcobacter. The sequence goes on along the minus strand of QKDL01000028.1, from coordinate 35,021 downwards.
GAAAAAGCTAACCATATAGCATTAAATAGTGGATTTAAACTAAAAGATTTATTTGAAGTAAGTTCACAAATAGCACCTCAAATGGATATGTTATGGATGGGATATATGAATCCTTTTTATCATTATGGATTGGAAAACTTTTTAAAAAAAGCAGATGAATTTGGTGTAAATGGGATGATAATACCTGATGTTCCATATGAGGAAGCCTTATTAATAAAACCATTGTTTGATAAATATAATAAAACAAATGTTTCTTTTGTAGCTCCAACTCATAGTGAAGATAGAATTAAAACTGTTGTAGCAGATGCTAAAAAATTTATTTATATGGTTGCATATGCTGGTATAACAGGAAGTGGGAAAAGTGAAGATTTAAGTCAAATCATACAAACAGTAAAAAAATATACTCAAACACCACTTTATATTGGCTTTGGGGTTGATGAAAATACATGTAAAGAGAAATCTCAAGGTGTTGATGGGGTTATTGTAGGGAGTGCTTTTGTTAAACACTTAATTGATGATAGTTTGTCAAATAGTGAAAAAATCAATAAAATATCTTCTGTTGCAAAAGAGATAAAAGATAAAATAAACGAGTAAAAATGCATATTTTAGAACGAGATGTAGAGTTTTTAGAAGAGAACAGAGAATGTTCATATTTTGAAGATAAAACATCAGATATAAGATATAGATATATAAATAAATGTACTCAAGATGACTATCAAAATATGTTAGAACATGGGTGGCGTAGATTTGGTAAAATGCATTTTGTACCAGAATGTAAAGAGTGTACAAAATGTGTATCTATGAGAATAGATGTAAAAAACTATAAGTTTTCTCGTTCAGAAAAAAGAGTATTTAAAAAAAATATGGATACAAAACTTTATATCCAACCCCCATCTTTAACAATTGATCATTTAAGACTTTATGATAAATATCATTATAGAATGAACAAAAAAAAGAATTGGGTATATTCTCCTATTGAACCAGCAGAATACGATAGATCTTATGTTCAAGGTAAAGATGAATTTACAAAAGAGTTTTTATATGTAAGGGAAAATAAACTTATTGGGGTTGCTTTAGTAGATATTTTACCTAAATCAATCTCATCAATTTATTGTTTTTATGATCATGATTATGAAGATTTATCAATTGGAAAATTTTCTATACTTGCACAAATAAAAATTGCTAAAGAGCTCAATATTCCATATATTTACCTTGGTTATTGGATAAAAGACCATTTTTCGATGGGATATAAAGAAGCTTATACGCCTTTTGAAGTTTTAAAAAACAGAGCTACATTAGATGAAAAAACAATTTGGGAAAAGTATAAAAAATAGTTTTTATATAGTATAATATTTTTTTAAATTATTTATAAAGAGAGAAAGATGATTAAGTTTATATATATTTTTTTATTTATTTTTGTTTCAAACCTTTTTTGTGAAGTTATTGATGAACAAGAAAATAATCCTGTAGAGTGTTTAATTTTACAAGATGAAGATTCTATTGTTTGTAAATATGTCCACGAAAGAGTAAGTAAAGACAAAGAGATAATTGTAAAATGGATAGACCCACAAGGTGAGATTTCAAGAGAGAGAACTTTATTGATTCCTGCAGGGCATGGTTCTATTTATGATTTTAGATATATTCAAGGTAGAGAAAAAGGGATATGGAAATTTATTGTTATTGACAATAAAAAAGAGTATTCAACCACTTTTGAACTACATTAAGTAATCAAAAGGGTTGTAATATTAAATGTAATAAATGACAATACCCATGCAATTGAGGTTGTAAATATAAATAGATAAACTAAATATTTCCAACCACCTGCTTCTCTTGTGAATACCATTGATGCAGCTAAACAAGGTATATATATCATAACAAATACTATAAAAGCTATTGCTGAGGCAAATGGAATATTGTTTTTAATTTTACCAATTAAAGTTTCACTATTTTCATCTAACTGATCACCTAGACCATATAAAATACCTAATGTTGAAACCACTATTTCTTTTGCTGCAAGACCTGTTTCAAGTGCTACTGTCATTTTCCAATCAAATCCTAATGGAGCAAATAAAGGTTCAGAAAATTTCCCAACTTTCCCTAAATACGAGTTTTCAAGATTGTATTGGATTAAATGATTTTCTAAAGCTAAGATTTCATCTTTATTTTGTGTTTGTTCTATTTTTTGGTTTATTTCAGCCTGATATTCCAAATTCTTTGGATAATTTGATGCAAACCAGATTAAAAGAGATGCTGCTAAAATATAAGTACCAGCTTTTCTTAAATACATAAGGGCTTGATTTGAAACAGTATGCCAAATTAGTTTAAATGAAGGCATTCTATATTTTGGCATCTCCATAACAAAAGGTTCATCTTCGCTTTTAAATACAGTCATTTTTAAAGTTTTTGCTGCAATTAGTCCTAAAATAGCACCTGCTATGTAGATAAGAAAAAGTATATTCCCTGCATTTTCTTTTGCAAAAAAAGCTCCAATAAAAAGTACATAAATAGGTAGTCTAGCTCCACAACTCATAAATCCTATAATAAATAGTGTAAGCAATCTATCTCTGTCATTTTTAAGTGTTCTTGCTGCCATATAAGCAGGAACTGAGCATCCAAAACCAGTAACAAGAGGAATAAAAGATTTTCCATGTAATCCAAATTTATGAAAAAATCCATCTAATAAAAAGGCAACTCTACTCATATAACCTGTAGTTTCAAGCAAAGCAATTCCTAAAAACAAAATGACAATATTAGGTAAAAATAAAATAACAGCACCAACTCCTGCAATTGCTCCATCAGCAATGATTGATGAAAGTTCATTATCCCCTAAAATTGTTTTTGTATTATCAATTAGATTTGCAAAAAATGCATCAATTATATCCATAGGAATATTTCCCAGCTCAAAAGTCATTTGAAATAATGACCACATTAAAAATAAAAATATTGGCAATCCTAAAAATTTATTTATAAGTATTGAATCTAATTTGTCTGTTAAAGTTTTTTCCTCTTGAGTTTCATTTTTCATAGTTACTGTTTCTGTAACAGCACCTTTGGCAAAAGAAAATTTTTCATCTTCAAATATATCATCAAGATTTTTTGTATTGTAGTGTAAATAGATATGCTCAAAAGAGTTATTTAATAATGGTTGTAATTCGATCCATATTGGGTCATCATGAAACTGTAAATATATTTTTTTATCTTTTTGAAGAAGTTTTATAGCAATCTCTCTATAATGGATATCACTTCTATATTTTTTTTCAACTAAAAAACTTTTGATATTAGATATCTCTTCTTCTATTACATCAGAAAAAATCATTTTTGATTCAAATTTTAAAGATTCATATTTTTCTATTAGAGTTTCAATTAGTTGTTCAATTCCCAACTTATCTTTTGCAGAGGTTTTTACACAAGGTTTACCAATGATTTTACTTAATTGTTTTTCATCTATAAATATTCCCTCTTTATTTGCTTCATCAGTCATATTTAATGCGATTACCATTTTTTTATCTAAAATTAGTAGTTCACTTGTAAGGTATAAGTTTCTTTCTAAGTTTGTAGAGTCTATTACATTTAAAATAATATCATACTCTGCTTCTTCTAAATAGTTTTTTGTAACTTTCTCTTCTATTGTATATTCATTTAAAGCGTATGAACCTGGTAAGTCTGTAATTTGTAAAAGATAGTTTTTATATTCAAATTCTATTTGTGTTTTTTCTACAGTAACACCTGAAAAGTTACCAACTTTTAATTTTGAGTTAGAAATTGAATTGATAAGCATTGACTTACCAACATTGGGTTGTCCAACTAAAGCTATTTTAATTTGTTTTTTTTCATTTATATTTCGCACGGAGCTTTTTCCACCTCTATAGTTTTAGCCTCTGAAAGTCTTAATGCAATTTTTGTATTGTTTACTTTAATTTCGATAGTATTTTTTGAAAGAGTTTGCTCAATTACATAAATGGTAGCACCTTTTATAATCCCAAAAGAGTTGAATCTAGCTTTTAATATTGAATCAGTTGAAATATTTATAATTTTTGCACATTCATTTTTTTTTAGTTCACTTAATAACACGTATTTCCTTATAGAATATCTAATATAAATAAATATTATATCTCATATGGTATAAATATATAATTTAATTAAGTAATAAAAATCATTTTCAATTTCCAAATACTTTTAACTATTTTTGATATATATTTTGCAATAATTATTCCAATAGAAATATATAAGGTTAATTATGGTTAAAAGTGACGAAGTTATTGATGAATTGAAAAAAATTGTCAAACAAAAAGGGCTTAAATATACAGAACAAAGAGAGATTGTTTTAAATGCATTACTTCATGCTGATGGTCACTTGACTGCAGAAGAGGTTTATAACCTAGTAAAAACTAAAAGACCAGATTCTAATATAGGGATTGCCACAGTATATAGAGCATTGAGTTTTTTAGAAGAAGTAAATTTAATAACGTCAATTAATTTTGGAATAGATGGGAAAAAATTTGAGAGTAATCAAAAAGACCATCATGATCACTTAATTTGTACTGGATGTGGAAAAATTGTTGAATTTATTGATGATGAGATAGAAAAAAGACAAGATAGAATTGCAAAAAAGAATAAATTTAAAGTTACAAGTCATTCAATGCAATTATATGGTGTTTGTAAAACTTGTCAAGAGGCACTTAATTAAAATTTTTTTTAAGCTCCTCTGTCCAGCTTTTTACTTTTTCAATTATTATGTGTTCTTGTGTATTATTTAAATCAACAGCAAGTCCTACAAATTTATTATCTATTATTGCTTTTGAAGAGTTGAATTGATACCCTTCTATTGAAGTGTTCCCAATAATCTGCCCATTTGATTTTTTTATTTGAGTATATAAAGTTCCCATAGCATCAACAAAATTGTCAGGATATTTTATCTGGTCACCCAATCCAAAAATTGCTACTTTTTTGTCAGTAAAATCGATTTTACAAAAGGGATCCCATATTTTTTGCCATTCTAATTGCAATTGACCATCTGTATATGTTGAAACTCCAAGAATAATATTTGTATAATCATTTATATAGTCACTGCCAGTTATTTTTATATCAAACTCTTTTATATCATCTAACTCTTTAGAGATAAAATCTGCAACTGTTTTTGTGTCACCTGAACTACTAGAATAAAAAATAGCTATATTTCTCATTTTATACTCCTTTAGTTGATATAAAACAATTATAACAGTTTTTATGGGTATTATGTTATTATTTTATAGTTAAATATAATATTTAATTAATTTAGAAAGTAATAATAGGAATAAGAAATTGTTTAAAAAAGTTTTTATTGTTGTATTTGCAGTAGCTATTTACCTCAATGCAACAACGATAATTCCTATTCCAGAAAAAATAAATTTTAATAAACAAAAAGCTTTGCTTGGAAAAAAATTATTTTTTGATAATCGTTTGTCAAAAGATAAAACCATCTCATGTGCTTCATGCCATGGTTTAGAAAAAGGTGGAGTTGATAATCTTATTGTATCTGTTGGAATAAATGGTCAACTAGGTACAATAAATGCACCTACAGTGTTAAATTCAGTTTATAATTTTAGACAGTTCTGGAATGGTAGAGCAAAAGATTTACAAGAACAAGCTATGGGACCTATAGAAAATCCTATAGAGATGGGACACGATTTTAATACTTTAATAAAAGAGTTAAATAATAGTGAATACCTAAATGAATTCTCAGTGTTTTTTAAAGATGGCATAACTAAAGAGAATATAGCAGATGCTATTGCAGAGTTTGAAAAAACTTTAATTACCCCTAATTCAAAATTTGATAAGTTTTTAAGAGGTGATGAAAATGCAATTACTAGTTATGAAAAAGAGGGCTATGAGATTTTCAAACAAAAAGGGTGTATAAGTTGTCATCATGGTATAAATATTGGAGGTAACTCTTATAATCGTTTTGGTGTAGTTATTAATATAAACAGTGATAGTTTAGGAAGATATGAGATAACAAAAAGAGAAGAGGATAAGTATTTTTTTAAAGTTCCAAGTTTAAGAAATATTGAATTAACTGCTCCTTATTTTCATGATGGAAGAACCTTTGAACTTAAAGAAGCTGTAAAAACCATGGCAATGGTTCAATTAGGAAGACCAATTACTGAGCAAGAGATTAATAAAATTGTTGCATTTTTAAAGACATTAACTGGTCAATTAAAAGTTATAGAATAGATTATGAATAAAATAAAAAACCTTTTTAATATACAAATTATTATATTTACTTTAATAATTGTATCTTTATTTTTATATTTGTTTAAAATAGAAGTAAATATCAGAAATTTTAATAATTATAAAAATGAGATTAACAATTTAAAAAGTTTAAACCTTGAATTTGATATTTTTCTTAATAAACAAGACAAGTTTGTAAACTTTGATGGGATTGTAGAAAAAACAAAATCTTTTGATGATATTTTGATTAAACTACAAAAGAGTGAAATAAGACAAGATTTTGGTTCAACAATTACTCAAAGACTTGATGATGTAGAAAAGAGTTATTATAAAAAGCTAGATGTAATAGAAAGATTTAAATCTATTCAGGCGACTACATTAAACTCAGTACATTTTGTTTATGATATAAATGAATATTATGAAACATTGGATATGAATAAATCAGTTAAGTTATATATAAATAATATTCAATTCTTATTGATGCAATATTTTCTTAGTTTAAATGAAAATAAAAAAAATATTTATGATAATTTAGAATATATAAAAAATGAAAATAAAAAGTTAAACGATAAAAGATTAGAACTTTTAGAAAAACATACAAAAATAGTTTTAAATAGTGTTGATAAAATAAAAAATTTAATTGAAGATGCAAAAACTCAAAAACTAAATGAAAAAATCAAGATTTTAGAAGTTTTATTACACTCAAAATATAATGAAAAACTATTTTTTCAACAAATAATTGCAACAATATTTTTCTTCTCTATTTTAATCATATTATTTATAGTATATATGCAGCATAAAAGAACTTTAAAAATAAAAAGTGAATTGTCAGCTTTTAAATATGCAGTTGAAAATAGTGATAACTCTATTGTTTTAACAGATCCAAATAGAAAAATTTTATATGTAAATGATATATTTGAAAAAAATACAGGATATTTAAAAGATGAACTTTTAGGTGAAAAGCCAAAAGTATTAAGTTCTGGATTAACAGCTCAAGAGATATATGATGATTTAAATGAAAAGTTAAATTCTGGTAAAAAATGGGAAGGGGAGTTTATAAATAAAAGAAAAAATGGAACTATTTTTTATGAAAAAGCTTCTATTGTACCAATTTTATTAGATGGAGAGATAGTAAATTATTTAGCTATAAAACTTGATGTTACAAAATATATAGAACAAAATGAAAAACTAAAACTTTCATCAATTGTATTTAACAATATTCAAGAGGGAGTTCTAATCTGTAATGAAGAGCAAAAGATTATTGCAGTAAATAAAGCTTTTGAACTAATTAGTGGATATAGACAAAGTGAGTTAGTAGGTAAACAACCAAATATTTTTAAATCTGGTAAACATGATCTATTTTTCTATAAACAGATGTGGCAACAAATCAATTTAAAAGGTTTTTGGAAAGGTAAAATCTATGATAAAAGAAAAGATGGAAAGGTTATACCTATTTGGTTAAATATAACTCAAGTAAAAGATAAAAATAATGAAGTTACAAAATATATTGCAGTACATACAAATCTTGAAGAGATAATCAAAAATCAAGAAAAAGCAGATTTCTTAGCATATCATGATAGTTTAACATCTTTACCAAATAGGGTTAAACTTGAAGAGGATTTAAACTATACTATAAATTTTGTAAAACGTAATGAATTAAATCTTTTCTTATTGTTTATTGATTTAGATAGATTTAAAATCATCAATGATACTTTAGGTCATGATATAGGGGATGAGTTATTAAAAATTATCTCAAAAAGAATCAAAAACCTTCTAAGAGAAACAGATATAGTAGCAAGAATGGGTGGAGATGAGTTTATTGTAGTTTTAGACTCAGTTAGAAATAAAAAAGCTGCTGGATATGTTTGTGAATCTATATTATCTATAATAAAAGAACCTATAATCATAGGGGATCATACGTTAAATGTAAGTGCAAGTATAGGTGTTGTAATGTATCCTGATGATGGAATTGATATAACTACTCTTGTAAAAAATGCAGATACAGCAATGTATCATGCAAAAAAATTGGGAAAAAATACATATCAGTATTACGATGAAAAATTATCAATAGCTGTTCATGAACAACTTCAAATAGAGCAAGCTTTAAAAGAAGCTTTGATAAAACAACAGATGTATTTAAATTACCAACCCCAGTATTTATTAAAAACAAAAGAGATTATTGCTTTTGAGGCACTTGTTAGATGGAATCACCCAGAATTAGGTTTAGTAAGACCTGATATATTTATTCCTATTGCAGAAGATACTGGAATGATTATTGAAATTGGTAAGTTTGTTTTTAATAAGGCTTGTGAAGATTTTGTAAGATTAAAAAAAGCAAACCAAAGTTTAAAATATATAGCTATAAATATCTCAAGTATTCAATTTAAAAATAAAAGTTTTATTAATGATATCATCTCAATTGTAAGAAAACACAATTTAAATCCAAATGAGGTTGAACTTGAAGTAACTGAACGTTATTTAATGGATTTTACAAAAGACAATTTAGATATATTAAATAAAATAAGAGAGTTAGGATTTAGATTCTCTATTGATGATTTTGGAACAGGATACTCATCTATGAGTTATCTTTCAAAATTACCTATTGATGTTATAAAAGTTGATAAGTCATTTATTGATGGAATACCACATGATAATAATAATGTTCAAATCTCAAAAGCTATAATTGCACTTTCTAAAAGTTTAGGGTTTAGTGTAACTGCTGAAGGGATAGAAGAGCCAGAACATGAAGAGTTTTTAATTAAACAATCATGTAATTTAGGACAAGGGTTTTTGTTTTCTAAACCTTTAAATTTAGAAGATAGTATCTCCTTGTTAAAAAAGAGTAATTAGTTATTTACTCTTTTTTTTAGGTAAATATACGAATAGCAGATATAAAACTGCCAACATAATTATCACAATTCCTATAGAACTTAAAGTTAGTTCAACTTCAGCCTGACCACTACCTCTTTGATAATTTTTAGGTGCAAAAAGAAACATAGTAGATAACAACATAAATGAAGCAGTAATAACTGCAATCAAATGGGTAAATATCATATGAAACTTATCTTTATAAAAATCTTTTACCATTTTCCATGTCAAAAATGAAGCTGTAAATACAATAATCAGTACTATAACTTGTTCATAAACTGTTCCCATAATTATCCTTATAAAAATATGAACACTATTCTATGTATTCTTTACTTAAAATAGCTTTTAAAAAAATTGAGTTAGGAAACTTCTCTAAAAATAGTTTAAATTTTACAATTTTGTATACTGAGTATACAACTTTAACTGGTTTCAAAGTTCTTATAATGTTATCATTTAATATGAAAAAGATAATATTTACAGATTTAGATGGAACTTTTTTAAATCATGATGATTATTCTTTTAGTGATTCTTTAGATGCTTTGACTTTAATCTCACAAGAGGGTATACCTCTGATATTTACTACAAGCAAAACTAAGGCTGAGGTTGAGTTACTTCAAAAAGAAGTAGGAATAAATGAGCCTTTTATAGTAGAAAATGGTGCTGCAATTTTTTTCCCAAAAGGGTATAAAAATTTTGATTTATCTTTTCTTGATGAAAAAGGTAACTATTTTGTATATCAACTGGGATTATCATATCAACAGATTTTGAACTTTTACAATAAATATAAAGAAGAGTTTGGGATGTTTGGTTTTAGTGATATGAGTGAAGAACAGATAATCTCTTATACCTCACTAGAACCAAACAAAGCAAATTTAAGTAAAAGCAGAGATTTTACAGAACCTTTTATTTTAAAAGATAAATCAAAATTGAAAAATTTAAAAGCATTAGCCTTAACTTATAATATAAAGATTACTGAAGGTGGACGGTTTTACCATCTAATAGGAGAGTTTCAAGATAAAGGCCTTGCAGTCAAAAAAGCAAAAAAATTATTTAATCAATTATATAATGATAATATTATATCATTAGGTTTAGGTGATGGGCCAAATGACATTCAGATGTTAAAAAACGTAGAGGTTCCTATAATAATAAAAAATCATAAAGATGAGTATATAAAAACAGGAATAAAAACAGTTCAAAAATCAACTTTCAAAGGTTCAAAAGGTTGGAATGAGATGGTACTAAAAAATGTCTAGAAAAAAACTTGAAGAGATATACTTCCATGCACTAAACAAGGTTAAAGCCGGTTCAATAATAAAAGATAATATATCATTAAAAAAGGATGTAGTTAGGATTGTTGATAAAAAATACAATCTAAATAATTTTTCAAAACTATATATTTATGGTATAGGTAAAGCTGCTTTTGCGATGGCAAAAGAGTGTGAAGCTATCTTAGGGGATAAAATATCAGATGGTTTGATAATCTCCACTTCAAAAGGGGATTTAAAATATTTAAAACACTTCACATCAACCCATCCTATAGTTTCAAAAAAAAGTGAAGAGGCTGCAAACCTTCTTTTGGAAGATATAAAAAAACAAAAAGATGATGGTCTATTTATTTTTTTACTTTCAGGTGGAGCTTCAGCTATGGTTGAAAAACCAATAGAAGGGATTAGTTTAAATGATTTTAGTAAGATTTCAAGAGCTTTACTAACAAGTGGAATAGATATAAAAGCTTTAAATAGTATAAGAAAATCAATCTCTCAAATAAAAGGTGGAAAGTTAGCTAACTACTTTAAATGTGATGGAGAAGTATTAGTTTTAAGTGATGTTATAGGGGATGACTTAAATACTATTGGTTCTGCTCCCATGTTAAATGGAAAGTTTGAACATCACATAATAGGAAACAATAAAATAGCTTTAAAAGAGGTAAAAAAATTTATAAAAAAAGATGTAGAAAAAGTAAAAATTATAACAACATCTTTAGATAAAACTTCAAAAAAAGCCTCTTTATATATAACAAAAAAGATTAAACAGTATGATGAAAAATATGATAGTTTTTGTTTATTATTTGCAGGTGAAACAACTACAAAAGTAAAGGCAGATGGAATTGGTGGAAGAAATCAAGAGTTAGCTTTAAGGCTTTTGATTGAGAATAGACCAAATAAAAATATATCAATACTTTGTGCAGGAAGTGATGGTATAGATGGAAACTCTGATTCTACAGGAGCTTTTATTGATTATGATATATATGAAAAAATAAAAGATAGTAAACTAAACCCAAGAAAATATTTAAAAAATAGTGATAGTAATAGTTTTTTTAAGAAACTGGGATACGATTTTACGATAGGAATAACAGGCACAAATGTGATGGATTTTATAATAGTTTTAAAGGATAAGAATAATGGCTGATTTTTTTCAAAATGGGGTAATAACAACACTCCAAAATCTTGGTAATAGGGATTTAAAAGATATGGAAAAAGACTTAGAAAAGTATGGGAAAAGAAGGAAAATGGTTCTTTTACTTCCTGCTTTGTATTCTGAGTTTGAAACACCTGCTATGCACAAGATAATAGAAGAATTAAAGGATGTTCATTATTTATATAAAATAATTTTAGGACTAGATAGAGCTACAAAAGAGCAGTTTGAAGAGGTTAAAAAGTTAATGTCTGTACTTCCTTGTAAAGTTGATATTTTATGGAATGATGGACCAAGAATAAAAGAACTTTACAATGAATTAACAGCAGAAGGTTTTCCGGGACTTGATACTCCAGGAAAAGGAAGAAATGTTTGGACAATGATTGGGTATGGACTAACTGATGCAAATGCCTATGCCTTTGCTCTTCATGACTGTGATATTGTAAATTATAGTAGGGAGATACCAGCTAGGTTGTTTTATCCTATCGTTCATACTGCTCTTGATTTTGAGTTTAATAAAGGGTTTTATTCAAGAGTTACAGATAAACTACATGGAAGAGCTACAAGATTACTTTATACACCTTTAATCAATTCACTTACAAAAGTTTATGGAAGTAATAGGTATTTGGATTATATGGAGAGTTTTAGATATGCCTTATCAGGGGAGTTTTCTTTTATTAGAACTTTGGGTAGAGGAATTGGAATCTCTCCTACATGGGGATTAGAGGTTTCAACACTAAGTGAGGTTTATAAAAATACTTCAAATAGAAGAATTTGTCAAACTGAAATTATGGAAAGTTATGAACATAAACACCAAGAGTTAGGAAGTCAAGATACAGGTGGCGGTATATATAAAATGGCAAATGATATTGCCAAAACACTTTTTAGAGTATTAGCTCAAGAGGGAGTAGTATTTTCAAAAGCTTCATTTAAAACTTTGCTTGCAACATATTTTCAAGAATCAAGATTTGAGATATCTAAATACAATGCTCTAAGTAAACTAAATGATTTAGAATACAATAGGGAAAAAGAGATTAAAGCAGTTGAAGCTTTCCAAGTTGCAATTGAAGAAGCTGCAAATGAGTTTTATAAAGATCCTATGGGGATTCCATCATTATCACCTTGGATTACTGTTCGTTCAGTTATGCCAGAGTTTTCAGAAAAGTTTGCACAATATGTAAAAAAGGATAATGAATGAAACATATTTCAGATTCTGAACATACAATAAATAAACGTATTCATAAACTATATCCACCCGAAATAGCTGAAAAAGCTGTTCATAGTATTATAGATTTGATTTTTAAATATCGTTCTAGAATCACTTCAAAAGAGTATCACTTAAGCCATAAAGATGTGATTTTAATCACCTATGGAGATCAAGTAAATAGAGATCATGAAGCTTCACTTCAAACTTTAAAAGAGTTTTTAGATAGTCATTTAAAAGGGGTTATAAACTCAGTTCATATTTTACCTTTTTATCCAAGCTCATCAGATAGTGGATTTTCTGTTGTAAATTATAGTGCAGTTGACCCTCATATGGGATCATGGAGAGAGATTGAATCTATTGGAGCAGATTATAGACTTATGGTTGATGGAGTTATAAACCATATCTCACAATTTTCTGATTGGTTTAAAGCTTTTTTAGCTTCAGATAGATATTTCCAAGATTTTTTTATAGAAGTAGATCCTACTGTTGATTTAAGTGAAGTGGTAAGGCCAAGAGCTTCGCCACTTTTAAGTGAGTTTGTTGACAATAGTGGAAAGATAAGAAATGTTTGGACAACATTTAGTAAAGATCAGGTTGACTTAAATTATAAAAATCATAGAGTTTTAAGAAATGTTCTTGATGCACTTTTTTATTATATAGAAAAAGGTGCAACTTTGATTAGACTTGATGCTATTGCTTTTGTTTGGAAAGAGATTGGTACCCAATGTGTGCATCTTCCTCAAACACATGAATTAATCCAACTAATAAGAGAGGTTCTTCATGAGGTTGCTCCTGAGGTTATAATAATCACTGAAACTAATGTTCCACATCATGAAAATGTGTCATATTTTGGTAGTGGTGATGATGAAGCTCAAATGGTATATAATTTCGCCTTACCTCCACTTTTAGTACATTCTGTACTTCATCAAAATACAAAGGTTCTAACTTCGTGGGCTAAAACCTTGACTCTTCCTAGTGATAAGGTTTGTTTTTTTAATTTTACAGCTAGTCATGATGGAATAGGTTTAAGACCTGTAAAAGGGATTTTAAGTGATGAAGAGATTGATTATATTGTTGAAAAAGTAAAAGAGAATGGAGGATTGGTATCTTATAGGGCAGAGTCAGATGGAACTCAAACACCATATGAGTTAAATTGTAGTTATATGGATGCTCTAACAGGTCCCGATGAAGATGATAGAATTAGAATGAAAAGGATGTTGTTAACACAAGCAACAGTATTAGCAATGCCTGGAGTTCCTGGAATATATTTTCACTCTTTAGTTGGTTCAAGAAATTATCATGATGGTGTAAAACACACAGGTATAAATAGAACAATAAATAGAGAAAAATTTAATGCAGATTGGCTAGAAAACGAACTTTCAATGCAAGGTAGTCTTGCAAAAATGATGTTTGACAGTTATAAAAGATTGATTTCAATTAGGATAAATGAAGATGCTTTTAATCCTTTTGGAACTTTTGAATTTTTAGATTTGGATGAAAGAGTTTTTGCAGTTGATCAGAAGTGTTGTGGAGATAGTGAAAGAATTATAGCAATACACAACTTTTCAAATGAAGAGGTAGAGTGTACATTACCTGATGACATTTTGTTACCACTTTGTGATATACTTACTTCAAGCTGTACAAACTTCTCTTATGATAATTCAAAAGAGAAACAATCAAGACAGATTGTTTTAGAGCCTTATCAAATTATGTGGCTTAAAGGAAAAGTATAAAAATAAATTACATAAGGAGAAAGAATGATAAAAAAATGTTTATTCCCAGCAGCAGGATATGGAACAAGATTTTTACCTGCAACAAAAGCAATGCCAAAAGAGATGTTACCAATTTTAACTAAACCTCTTATTCAATATGGGGTAGAAGAGGCAATGGAAGCAGGATGCGAGGTAATGGCTACAATTACAGGACGTGGTAAAAGAGCAATTACAGATCACTTTGATATCTCTTATGAATTAGAGCATCAAATTCAAGGTTCATCAAAAGAAAAAATGCTTGCAGATATTAGAAATATTATTGATAAATGTACTTTTACATATACTAGACAAAATGAGATGAAAGGTTTAGGTGATGCAATTTATAAAGGAAGAGTTTTAGTTGGTGAAAGCGATCCTTTTGCGGTAGTTTTAGCTGATGACCTTTGCGTAAATGCAAAAGGTGATGGAATTTTAACACAAATGGTAAAACTTTATGAAAAATATAAATGTTGTATAGTTGCAGCTATGGAAGTACCTAAAGAAGAGGTTCATAAATATGGTGTAATTGAAGGTAGTAAAATAGAAGATGGAGTATTTATGATTTCAAATATGGTTGAAAAACCAGATAATGATAAAGCACCATCAAATTTGGCAGTAATAGGAAGATATATCCTTACACCAGATATTTTTGAAGTGATAAGAAATACGAAACCTGGTAAAAATGGTGAATTACAAATCACAGATGCTTTATGCACACAAGCAAAAAATGGCATGGTATTAGCATATAAATTCAAAGGAAAAAGATTTGATTGTGGTTCAGTTGATGGATTTGTAGAAGCTACAAACTATTTTTATGAATTAGAAAAAAAGAAAAAATAGAAAAAAGAAGTATTTATGAGTGTAAAGAACAATTTATGTGACTTTGTTCTATTTGGTGGACATGGAGATTTGGCATTTAGAAAACTAATGCCAGCTCTTTACCATCTTTGTAGTGACAACTATATCTCAAGTGAGAGTAGAATAATAACAGTATCAAGAAAAGATATTAGTAGAGAAGAGCATATTGAGTTAGTAAAACAAAAACTAATAGAGTTTTTACCAGATGATAGTTTTTCAAATGAAGACTTTGAAAAATTTAAAGCTCAATTGTATATGGTAAGTGTTGATTTTTCTAACATTGATAGTTATGAAAAATTAAAAGATTTATTAAATCAATATGATGATAGAGATAGGGTTAATTATCTTTCAACATCACCTGATTTTTTTGGAAGTATTTGTCAAGCTTTAAGTAAATGGGAATTAATAGCCTCAACGAGTAGAGTTGTTTTAGAAAAGCCTTTAGGAAAAGATTTACAATCATCAAGAGATATAAATGAAAAAGTTCTAAAATATTTCCAAGAGGATCAAATATATAGAATTGATCACTATTTAGGAAAAGATACAGTTCAAAATATCATGGCTCTTAGATTTTCAAACAGACTTTTTATGCCTTTGTGGAACTCTAACCATATAGACCATGTTCAAATTACAGTTGCAGAAAGTGTAGGTGTTGAAGGAAGATGGGGATATTATGATGAATATGGGGCTTTAAGAGATATGATTCAAAACCATCTTATGCAGCTTCTTTGTCTAATAGCAATGGAACCTCCATGTTCTCTTGATGCAAATAGTGTTAGGGATGAAAAAGTAAAAGTATTAAGAAGCCTTAGAAAAATGAGTTTATCAGATATTGAAACTAAAACAGTTAGGGGACAATATACTCAAGGGGCAATTGATGGAAAACCAGTGCCTTCTTATTTGGAAGGTCATGATATAAGTAGTAGCAATACTGAAACTTTTGCAGCAATTAGAGTTGATGTTGATAACTGGAGATGGAATGGAGTTCCTTTTTATATAAGAACTGGAAAAAGAATGCAAAGACGAAACTCAGAGATTGTTTTACAATTTAAATCAGTTCCCCACTCAATATTTCCTAACAATGGAGCTACAATCTGTTCAAATAAATTGGTTATTACCTTACAACCAAATGAGAGTATTGAGCTTAAACTTATGAATAAAGTTCCAGGTATTAGTGATACTATGAGATTACAACAGGTTGATTTAGAACTTAATGCACCTTTGGAAACAAAAAGAAAACCAGATGCCTATGAAAGATTGATATTAGATGTAATTCAAGCAAATGCAACACTTTTTATGAGATTAGATGAGGTAGAAGCTGCATGGAAGTGGAGTGACGAGATTATCAATGGTTGGGAAGAAAACATAGTTCCTTTGAAAACATATACAGCAGGAACTAATGGTCCAAGTGCTAGTGTACAGCTTATAGCACAAGATGGAAGAAGTTGGAACGATGAGTAGTATTATTCATAAGTTTGATAATTCAACTTTATTAGTTCAAGAATTAGCTTCAAAAATTATAAAACAGTTAGAAAAATCTATAGAAGAAAAAGGTAGTGCAAGTCTATTAGTTTCTGGTGGAAATACTCCTAAAAAACTATTTGAAGAGCTTTCAAATAGGGACTTTTCTTGGCAGTTTGTAACTGTTGCTTTAGTAGATGAAAGATTGGTTGAAACTACCCATTGTCAAAGTAATGAAAATCTAGTAAAAAATCATCTGTTGCAAAATTTTGCTTCAAAAAGTAAATTTATAGGAGTTTATACTCCAAATAAAAATATTGAAGAATTAGAAGATTTTTGTTCAAAAAAATATGAAGAGATATACCCTTTTGATGTTGTTGTTTTAGGTATGGGAAATGATGCTCATACAGCTTCACTTTTTCCAAATAATGAGAAACTAAAAGAAGCATTTGATTTAGATTCTTCTAAATTATGTATATCAATAGAACCTGATACTGCACCATATACAAGAATGAGTTTAAATCTAAAAGCAATTATTAATAGTAAAAAAATATATTTACATATAGAAGGGAATGAAAAGTTCGAAGTTTTGCAAGATGCTTTAACAAGCTCAAACAGTTTTAAAACACCAATTTCGGCAGTTTTAAACTCAAATAATATAGTTGAGGTATATTACTCATGAATGATATTATACAAAGTGTTACAAATAATGTGATTGAACGCTCAAAGCTTAGTAGGGAAATTTATCTAAAAAAGATTGAACACTCTAAAAAAAATGTTGTAAATAGAAACTCTTTAGGATGTAGTAATCTTGCCCATGCAGCAGCTGTTTTAAATGAAAATGAAAAAGATAAAATGCTTAATTCTCAAAGTTATAATATGGCAATTATAACAGCTTATAACGATATGTTATCTGCCCATGAACCTTATAGTGTTTATCCCCCTTTAATAAAACGTGCTTTAATGGATTATGGAGTTACTGCACAAGTTGCAGGAGGAGTTCCTGCCATGTGTGATGGAGTTACTCAAAGTCAGACTGGTATGGAATTGAGTCTATTTAGCCGTGATAATATAGCTATGGGAACAGCTATAGGCTTATCTCACAATGTATATGATGGGGCTTTTTATCTTGGAGTTTGTGACAAAATAGTTCCTGGACTTTTAATTGGGGCATTGAGTTTTGGTCATTTACCAGCAGTTTTTGTACCAGCTGGACCTATGCCTTCTGGGATTTCAAATGCCCAAAAGGCACAAGTAAGACAAGATTTTGCTAGTGGTAAGGTAGATGAAAAAGCTTTACTTAAAGCAGAAGCGGCTTCATATCATACAAGTGGTACATGTACTTTTTATGGTACAGCAAATTCAAATCAAATGTTACTTGAGATGATGGGATTACAACTACCTAATAGTTCATTTGTAAATGCAAATACACCATTAAGAGATTTATTAACCCAAGAAGCTGCAAAAACATTGGTTGAATTGGTTAAAAATGGTATTACGATTAGTGATATTGTTGATGAAAAGAGTTTTATAAATGCAATAGTTGGATTGATGGCAACAGGTGGTTCTTCAAATCATACTATACACTTAATAGCTATGGCAAAAGCTGCTGGTATTATACTCACTTGGGATGATTTTAATGAAATCTCAAAAGTTGTTCCACTTTTATGTAAACTGTATCCTAATGGTAGTGCAGATGTTAATCACTTTAGAGATGCTGGTGGTATGAGTGTAGTTATAAATGAACTTTTAGAATATGAGTTAATTCATGATGATGTACAAACGATTGTTGGATATGGATTAGATAAATATATAGTTGAGCCGCAAATTATAGATAATAGTTTAGTTTTTAAAGATGGTGCTACAATTTCAAGGGATGAAAATATAGTTTCCTCAGTTAAAAAACCTTTTAATCATGAGGGTGGATTAAAACTTTTAACAGGAAATATTGGTAGAGGTATTATCAAAACTTCAGCACTTAAAGATCAACAAATGAGTATTGAAGCACCGGCAATTGTTTTTAACTCACAAGAAGAGTTGCAAAAAGCATTTAAAAATGGAGAACTTGAAAAAGATTTTATAGCAGTTGTAAGATATCAAGGACCAAAATCAAATGGTATGCCAGAATTACATGGATTAATGCCACCTATGGGGGTATTACAAGACAAGGGGTTTAAAGTAGCAATTGTGACAGATGGAAGGATGTCTGGTGCTTCTGGAAAAGTTCCTTCAGTAATACATGTTACACCAGAAGCAAAAGAGGGTGGAATATTATCAAAAATTAAAACGGGTGATAAGATAAGTCTTGATCTAAAAAATCAATCAATTAATCTTTTAATTAATAAAGATGATCTTTTATCAAGAAAGAGTGAAACCATTGATTTAAGTTCTAACTTTATGGGAATAGGGCGTGAACTTTTTACAACAATTAGAGCTAATATCTCAGATGCAGAAGATGGTGCAACTATATTTAAACTACCTGGTGAGGAGTTAGCATGAATGCAAATGAAGTGATGAGTATATCTCCTATTGTACCTGTTATTGCGATTGAAGATGAAAAGGATGCTTTACCACTAGCAAAAGCTTTAAGTGAGGGTGGTATAAATATCATGGAGATAACTTTAAGAACAGAAGCTGGACTTAAAGCAATAAGTATAATATCTGAAAAAATGCCAAGCATGAATGTTGGAGCTGGAACAGTTTGTAATGAAGAGGATTTAATAGCTTCAAAAAATGCAGGAGCAAAGTTTGTATTTTCTCCAGGTATTTCACAAGAGTTAATTCAAGCTTCAAAAAAACATCAAATAACTTTAATCCCAGGTGTATCAACAGCTAGTGAAGTTATGTTGGCACAAAACAATGGATTTTATCATTGTAAGTTATTTCCTGCTGTTGTTAGTGGGGGAGTTGAAGCTTTAAAATCTTTTAAAGGACCTTTTTCAAAGATGAGATTTTGTCCAACAGGTGGAGTAAGCTTATCTAACTTAAATGAATTTTTAGCATTAGATAATGTTTTGTGTGTTGGGGGAAGTTGGATTGTTCCTAAAGATGCTATAAAAGCCAATGACTTTAATAAAATAACTATGCTTTCAAAAGAAGCATTAATGAAGATTAATTAAAAGGGTTTACTAATGAATGGAAAAAGAGAAGTTCTTTTTGATCAATTAAAAAAGTTAAAAGTTGAAGTTGAAAAAAATAGCTTAAAAGAGCTTTTTGAATTAAACCCAAATAGATTTGAAGAGTTTCATGTATCATTAGATGATATGGTATTTGATTATTCAAAAATACATTTTAATAAACAGATTCTATCAAAACTTTTTGAACTAATAAAACTATGTAATCTTGAAGAGAAAAGAGATGCAATGTTTAAAGGTGATAAGATAAATATCACTGAAAACAGAGCTGTTTTGCATACAGCTTTAAGAGCTAATCTAAATCATTCAGTTTTTGTAGATGGCGAAGATATTATACCTGATATAAAAGAGGTATTAGAAAGGATGAAATCTTTTTCCACTGATATTAGAGAGGGAAAAATTGTTTCTTCAACAAATGAGAAGTTTACAGATGTAGTAAATATTGGTATTGGTGGTTCTCATCTAGGTCCACAAATGGTTACACAAGCTTTAAAACCATACCATGATGGACCAGATGTACACTTTGTATCAAATATAGATTCTTCTCATCTAAGTGATACTTTAAAAGGTTTAAATCCAGCAACAACTCTTGTAATAATTGCTTCAAAAACATTTACAACTATTGAAACAATGACAAATGCTAAATCTGCTAAAAAATGGATGCAAGAGGCTTTAGGTGAAGAGAATGCAAATAAACATTTTGCAGCACTATCAACTGCTTTGGATAAAACAAAAGCATTTGGGATAAGTGATGATAGAGTGTTTGGTTTTTGGGATTGGGTTGGTGGTAGATACTCAATTTGGAGTGCTATAGGTTTAAGTTTGATGATTGCAATTGGTGCTAAAAA
Organism: Arcobacter sp.; assembly: GCA_003252105.1. Classification (GTDB taxonomy): domain Bacteria; phylum Campylobacterota; class Campylobacteria; order Campylobacterales; family Arcobacteraceae; genus Halarcobacter. The sequence goes on along the minus strand of QKDL01000028.1, from coordinate 14,272 downwards.
CTTTGAAGAGTTTTTACAAGGTGCATATGAGATGGATGAGCACTTTAAAAATGCATCTGTTGAAGAAAATATGCCTATTATTTTAGCACTAATTGGTGTTTGGCATAGAAATATTTGTGAGTATGCAACAAGAGCAATATTACCTTATGATCAAAGACTGGAATCTTTTACAACATATATCCAACAACTTGATATGGAATCAAATGGAAAAAGTGTTTCATTGAGTGGGAAACAATTAGAAGTTAATTCTGGACCAATAGTTTGGGGTGAAGCTGGAACAAACTCTCAACACTCATTTTTCCAATTATTACACCAAGGTACTAGCATAGTTCCTTGTGAATTTTTAGTTGCTGTAAATAATCATGAAGAGGGTATGGATATTCATAATCAACTTCTTATTGCCAATTGTTTAGCTCAAAGTCAAGCTTTGATGAATGGTAGAGATATCAATGAGGTAAAAACAATTTTAAAAAATTCAGGCTTAGATGATGAACAAATAGAAAGACTAGCACCTCACAAAGTTTTTAGAGGAAACAGACCTTCATCAACACTTATTTACAAAAAACTTACACCTAAAATACTTGGAAAAATAATTGCACTTTATGAGCATAGAGTTTTTGTAGAAGGTGTAATTTGGAATATTGATTCATTTGACCAATGGGGAGTTGAACTTGGAAAAGAGTTGGCTACAAAAATGGTTTCATATATTCAAGGCAATGAGCCAAAAGGATTAGATTCATCTAGTGTTGGGCTTCTTATGACTATTAAAAAATGGAATAAAAATATAAATTAATTTAATAAAATTAATTATTGATACTTTTATAATACACTTTTTTATTACAATACCAAACAAGATTTAGCATCTTGTTTTGGTATTTATCTTTTTTAGATAAATATTTCTACATTTTAAGAGTTAAAAGGGAAATATTGTTTAAAAAAAATTATCGCAATCTATTTATTTACACATATATAATTGCTGTTTTAATTGTATTTATCTCAACAATATATATGTTTAATATCACAAAAAAAAGTGATATTACAAAAATTTCTATTGAGAACTTAAAGTCAAAAATAGATGAAAGAGAACATTTTTTAAACTCCTATTTAAACTTTTACCAAAACGCCCTTTTTTCTCTTAAAAACAGTGATAGTTTTGTAAAATATTTAGATTATAATTCCTCGTATGAAACACTATCTAATCAGTTTTTAACTCTTGCAAAAGTTTTAAATGAAGTAGCAATGATAAAGTATATAGACTCTATAGGTTTTGAAAAAATAAGAATAGAGAAAACATCTTCAAATAGTTTTATTATTCAAGATAATTTACAAGACAAATCTTCAAAAGAGTATTTTAAAACATTTGAAAGACTAAAAAACAATGAAATAGGGTTTTCAGATATAGAGTATAGAACAGAGTATGGAAAAGTAATAAATCCTAAAGAATTAATGGTAAATATGGTTACACCAGTTTTTGATTCAATGGGACAAAATAGAGGTTATTTAGTTTTATGTATTTTGGTTGATGATTTTTTTAAATCTTTTTACAAAACAATTTTTTACAATATTCATTTAGTAGATAAAAATGGTAATTTTGTATTTCATCATAATTTTAATGAAGGTTTTTATGCTCATACTAAAAAATTAGAATTAAAAGATGAATTTGGAGAGCACAATGCTTCTGAAATATTAACACAAAAAGAGTATCTTGGAGATACTTTTTATTCAAAAAAACTGGATAAAATATTTCAAAACAATCAAGGTTTGATTTTAGTATTAGATTTAAAATATGAATATCTAAGTCAAAAAATAGATAATGAACAAAAGACATTTTTTATAATTATTTTTATTGTAGCAATTATTTTTTTCCCTTTTATTTTAAAAATGGCAAAAAAACCAGACCAACTAGAAGCAAAAATAAAAAAAATCTCTAATATAGATAAAATAACACAACTACCAAATAGGATTGAACTTTTTACAGACTTAAAAAATAAAAAGTTTAAAAATTCAGTTATTGTTCTTATTCATTTAGACAACTACAAAAAATTAAAACATGTTTATGGATATGAGATTATACAAACTGCATTAAGTATGTTTTCTACTTATTTAGTAGAAAATAAGTTTTTTTCTATGGAGGTATTAAAATCTTATTGTTTAGATCATGATACCTTTGCTTTAAAATATTTTTATAAAGATAAAGAAACCTTATATAAATTTTTAGAGCAGTTACATACAAATATTGAGAAAAAAAAGTTTTATATCTTAGATGATATTGATATCAATTTTGATTTGACTATTGTTTCTAGTAACCCTATTAAACTTAACAATAATATTGATGAGTTAAAAGAAGCTGAGTTGGCATTGGAACATGCACTAAAAGAGAAACATGAAATTTCAATTTATAATGATGAAGTAAATAATAATATTGATATAAATAAAAAAAATATTGATATGGTTAGGATAATAAAACGAGCAATTCATGAAGATTCAGTTGTTGTTTTTTTTCAACCAATTTACAATAATTATAGTAACAAAATAGAAAAATTCGAAGCTTTGGTAAGATTACAAGTTGATGAGATACTATATTTCCCTGATGTTTTTTTACCTATTGCAAAAGATATAAAAAAATATAAAATAATTACAAAAATACTAATAGATAAAACTTTTGAGTATTTTAAAGACAAAGATTATGAATTTTCAATCAATTTAACAATGGAAGATATATCTAATCAAGATGTTAGAAATTATCTATTTGAAAAGATTAAAAAAAGTGATATTTCAAATAAATTGGTTATTGAGATTGTAGAATCTGAGTCTATAAAAAACTATATGCAGTTTATTAAATTTGTTATGAAAATAAAAAGGTTAGGGTGTAAAGTTGCAATTGATGATTTTGGTTCTGGATATTCAAATTTTGAGTATATAATAAAACTAAATCGTTATATTGATTATCTAAAAGTAGATGGAAGTTTAGTAAGAGGAATAGAAAAAAATAAAAAAAATCAACTTATTTTAGGAACTATAAAATTTCTATGTGATAGTTTAGAAATTAAAACAATAGTAGAATATGTGGAAAATAAAGACTCATTTGAATTTATTAAATCAATGAATATAAATTATTCACAAGGTTATTATATAGGAAAGCCAAATAATACACTAAAAATTGAAAAATTAGTATCTTAATGATAACTATTATCAATATTAAATAAAAATTAAGTTTGCTTTGGTATTATTTTAATAATAATTATCAAAAAGGAAACAAAATGTCAGTTTTAATTATTGGTGGAGATAAAATAGATACTATTAGGACAATTTTAGATAGTTTAGGAAAGTTTTCAATCACACATTGGGATACTAGAAAAAAATCAAGTGCTTGTAGAAAAGAGATACCTCAAGATACTGATTATATTTTGATGCTAACAGACTTTTTAAATCATAATGCAATGTACAAATATAGAAAAGAAGCAAAGAAAAAAGATATTCCAGTTATATGTACTAAAAGAAGTGCAAGTTCAGTGTATTGTGAGGTTTGTAAGTTCTTAAAATGTCAATCTTGTGAAGGTTAATCATGAGTGAAAACTTAATTGCAAAACTTAATAGTTTTAATAATTACAAATATAATCATTCTTTGGGTAAAATCATAAATTTAAAAAGTGCCAAAGATGCAGATCTTGATGAATTTTTAGAGATTGCAAATATTTTAGATAGAAATTTTATAAAATATAGTTTTAGCACTAATATAGATATCACTATTGTAAAAAATAGGAGATGAGCTTAGGAGATTTATGACTAATAGTCAAATTGAAAAAGAGATTAATGATTTCTTATCACATTGTGGATTGAATATCAATCTAAATTTAGTAGACCCAATTGTAAACTTATTAAAAAACAAATACAACGAAATTGATGAAGTAAAAGTAAGAGAAATAGCTGAAAAAATAATATCATCTAAAAAGCAAGAAGATCTTACTCTTTTATTAGATGTTCATATCTTTTATCTGTTAGTAGTTTTAAAAATGCAACAAGTGCATCGATTTTTCTATCATTTTGTTTTTTAGCTTTTAACTCTTCTAACGATATAGTTTCTTTAACTTCAGGATCTTCCCAAGGTTTTCCTGTTTCTGGATTTATATTTCTATCTTTATTATTGTATTTATCATAAAACTCAACAACAGTTCTTAAATCCTTAAATACACCATTATGCATATATGGAGCTGTTACTGCTACATTTCTTAGAGTTGGAACTTTGTATTTACCTTTTTGGTTTTCATCTGTTACATTTGGATTGTTTAATAATCCAGTATCAATTTGTGTAACACCATTTTTTGCTCTTAGTTCTTTGTTTGCAGGAACTCCTATATTATGATACTCATAATTTGTAAATGTTTCACCCTCTTTATCTTCACCTTTTAGTACATGGCAAGTGGCACAAGAGTTGTTGTTGTTTGAAAAAAATATAGATCTTCCTAAATCTTCTAATACAGTTAAATCATATTCATCTCTTAAAAATCTATCATATTTTGAATCAAAAGGTGAGAACTCTTTTGTCATCTCAAAGCTTTCAATAGCTTTAGTCATAGCTTCATAAACTTTATCATTAGAATTAAAAATATCTTCACTGTAGATTGATTTTAAAGCACTTACATAATAGCTATTCTCTTTTAATCTATCTACAACCTCTTTTTTAGAACCCATTCCCATCTCAATAGGGTTTAGTGGTGGACCACCTGCTTGTCCTGCTAAAGTTGCTTCTCTACCATCCCAAAACTGTCCACCAATATATTTTTTCTTTTTCTCATCGAAATGAAACTTTGGTGAAAACTTAGCATATGCAGCACTTGGAGCTTGTCTATCACCTAGTGATTTTCCATCATCTCCTTGCGATGCCATACCTTTTATACCATTATCTCTATTATCTGTAAAACCTGCCTTTGGATTATGGCAAGTTGCACAGGCTTGAGTTCTGTTTTTAGATAAGTTTTTATCAAAAAACAATACCTTTCCTAAATCCTCACTTTTATAATCCATTGCATTTAAAAATGTACACAATGAAATTGTAGATAAACTAACAGCCAGTAGTTTAAATCCTCTCATTTTTTCTCCTTCTTAAAATATTTATAAATGGAAAAAATATCAATTTTGAAATTGATGTATAATTCTCCATTTGTTCTTTTCTTAAACCAAATTTTAAAACTTTTCCCTTTTTTGATAAAACAAGTGTTCCGAAGATTCTGTCCCAGATTGCAATATAACTTCCATAGTTTTTATCAAAATATTTTTTACTATGGTGTATTTGGTGTTGTTTTGGTGATATCAACCATTTTTCTAAAAAATTAAAATAGGCAAATGGAATATGTGAATGTCTTAGATTTGAGCCAAAAAGTGAAAATACAAATACAAAAATATTTGCACCTAATACTTCATATATACCAATTTTTGAACCAAAAAAATAGATAAAAACACCAGTAACTAAACCAATACTTAGTGAATATCTAAACCCAAACAAGATATTTTCTACAGGATGAACCCTATAAAAAGTCAATGGATTTAAAACTTTCGCACTATGGTGTACCTTGTGAAATTCCCAAAGAATAGGAATAGTATGTAAAAATCTATGTAGCCAATATCTGGTAAAATCACTTACAATAAATAAACAAACAGTATATAAAACAAGTGTTGTTTCATAAGAGATATGTTCAATTTGATTAAAACCAAAGTTATAATATAGATGTTTTTTTACAAAAAATGCTATTGTATTTGCACCTATTACAATTGGAGATATTAATAATGTTTTAATAAAATAAGAGAATATAAAATAGTAATAATCTAGCTTTGAACTTGGGTGTAACCAAACTTTTGAGCTAAATGCAACTTTTCTATATCTTTTATTAAAATAGATAAAAACAATAGCAATAAATGCTGATGACAATAGATAAATCCAATAAGTTCTTCTGTCAGCATTTATCAAATATTCCAATAGTAATAAATCATCCATTTATTTTCTTAATCTCCATCAGCCTCTAAAATTTTTGCATTTATTGATAACTCTTCAATAATTTCTAAAAATAAAATCACATGGATTTCACTTACCTCTTCATAAAGCTCTTTTGAGTTTGAAAAATCATCATTTTTTATTTTTTTAGTTAATAAAATAGATTTATCAATAGCATCTCTAAGTCTTTTTACTTGTTCCTCATTAGTGATTTTTAAAAGAAAATCTCCATAATCTTCATATTTATCGTTGTCAAAAATATTTTTTAATGTTGTTAATATAGCTTCAATACCATTAGCACTATTTTTACTTAGATAATATTCGGCTCTTTTATTATCTGGATTTCCTTCATATTTTTTAGTTAATCCTAAAACTTCACCAATTCTCCACTCTTTTAACTTATAAGTGTTTTGTACGATTGTATTGATAGTTATTGAGTTTGCTTTTTTTACATCACTTAGAAAAGTTGTTTCTTGGTTCCTGTACTCTTCTTTGATATCTTCAACTAAGCTTTTTATTTTTGATACAATATTTAAAGCAATACTATTTACTCTAGAATCATTTATATCTTTTGCAAAAAGAACATATTCTAAAGCATTGATTGATTTTAGTGAGTTTTTAAATAGTACAACTCTAATCTCATCTGTACTTTTAATAGCTCTATCAAGTTGTTGAGTAATATCTTCATTTCCATTATGGAAAATATCTATATACCTAGGAGTATCTATATATTCATCATTTAAATCACCTAAAATATAAAAAGCTTCAACACCTTTCCAATTTTTTACTAGATACTCAAAACTGTTTTGAACTTTTTTTGTATCTTTTACTTTTAAAGCTTCTTCAATGTTTTTTAACTCTAATAATGTACCATCTACACTATTTAAAATAACATTGTCATATAAGTTTTTTAATACTTGAGTATTTTCCATTTTATCATCTGCAAAGATTGATAAGTTTAGGAAAATAGACAATAATAAAACTTGTAAAATCTTCATTTTATACCTCACTTAAGAATTTTAAAATAAATTCTCTATCTTTTTTATCTAATTTCATATAGTTTTCTTTTATGGTTTTTGCTTCACCACCATGCCATAAAATGGCTTCTTGAACATCTCTTGCTCTTCCATCATGTAAAAGTCTTGGTTTTTTACCAGTGATTTTTTCATTTAATGAAAGTCCCCAAAGGGCAGGTGTTCTCCACTCACTTCCTGTTGCTTTAAACTCACTTCTACCATCTGCCAAATCTTCTCCCATGTCATGTAACAACATATCTGTAAATGGAGCAATTTTTGTTCCAGCTTTAGTTACAAAAGAGTCTACATGGCATTTAATACAACCAATTTGTTTAAATAATTCATACCCTTTTTTAAACTCTTTTGTTTCATTGATTTTATGAAGTTTTTGGTTTGAAACAAAGAATTCTACAGCTTCTAATCTATGATCGGGTAAATCAATAGCATCTCTTGCTTTTGGTGCATTTAGACATGCTGTTTGTTTTTTTGTACAGGTATCTTTTGGATAAATAGAAGTAGTTAGTCCCATATCATTTATAGCTGCATTAGCTATTTGGTGTTTTAGTGTTGTAAGATTTGCTTTCCAACTAAATTTCCCAAGTTCATATTTGTTTGTTATATTTGAGTATACAATATTCGCGCGTCCTGAAATACCATCATTATCTTTATCAAATTCATCTTCATTTGCTAAGATATCTTCATCTTTTATATCATCTAAAAAACCTACACCATATAGTGAAGGGGCTAATCTAAAAGTTAAGATTGTATCTTTGTGAAGTTGTCCGTACTGTAAATTGTCAATTTGATATGTTGGTTTTAAAAGTTTTTGTATCTTTCCATCTGGAAATTTTATAACTTTTTCTTCATATGTAACTTTAGGAGTAGCTTCAAATTTTACCCCATGAATTGCATTGATAGCTATTTGCCCACCATAAACTGGTTCTGGAACTAAGCCATTTTTATAAATCAACTCTTTGTGTTCTTTTGAATTGTTTGAAGGAATTGAGAGTTTCGCAATAATTGCTCTTGATAAATCACCGTTTTCATTAAATAAAATACCTCTTGTATTTTTAGGATGACATGAGTTACAGGTATTTGCGTTGAATAAAGGTCCTAATCCATCCCTTGCAGTAGTTGCACTTGGTGCTTCAACCCAAGGTATAGCAAAGAAACTTCTACCTAATATATATTTATCGTATTCTTCATCGCTTAACTTTTTATTTTGTGCCATTATTTCACTTGTAGCAAAAATTGCTACAAGTAGAAATATTAGATTATAGTTTTGTTTCTTCAGGGTCTGTAACATCATCTGTACTTAAAGATATTCCATTTGCAGTTGCAATATTTACCATCTCATCACCAAGTTTTCTCATTTGGTTTTTAAGTTTTACAATAACTTTTGCTTGTGGATTATCTGGTTGAATTTGATAATCAAAATGCTCTTTTGTTTTAGCAATTGTGTCAATTTTTGCAATTTTTTCTTCAATTGAACTCATTAGAGCTAAAACTCTTTCTTGTGTTTGTTTATCTGCTTTACTTAATAAAGACTCACCATAAGATTTACCCTTGTATGTAGAAGTTAATACATTTTTAAAACCTTGGTAGTTTGTATATATATCTCTATGAGTATTATCTGAGAAGCAAGAGTGCTCATCCTCTTCAGATGGAGTTAATACTGCAACTGCAATTCTTTCGTTTGCTAGTTCAGATTTGATAAATACTCCCATACCAGCAATAATTTGTTTTAATGCAACCTCTTTTGAGATATTTTTATCAGCATCTTTCCCTGTTAAAGAGTTTTTTAGTGCTTTTTGATAAATACCATTTGAATCCCAAGCACTATAAACTGTTTCTAAATCAGAAACTATTTTTGCAGATGCAGCTTTTAAATAGTCCATTCTTCTTTGTGCATTTTTGTCACTTGTAAAATCACTAAGTGGTCTTTGACCAGCTGTTAATGGACCATTTGTAATAGAATCTTTTACAAAGTTAGAGTAATCTTGATCTTGTCCCCATAAAATAAACTCAATAGCATGGTATCCAGTTGATACATTTGCTTCACCACCATTTTCATTTAATGAAGTGATAGAATCAACAGTGATTTTTGATACATCAATTGCACTTGAATCTTCTCCACCAGGATTAAATACACCAACTGTATCGATAATATTTCCAGAAGTTTTTTTACCATCTGCATCAATTGTATAATCAATCATATTTTCATCAAGTGGCCAAGCGTTTATTTGTCCTTCTAAAGAACCATAAGTATCTGCTACCCAACCCTCTTCTGCATCAATAGGACCATTTGAAAGTCTAAAAATCTCAGTTTGACCATAAGACTCTCTAGAGTTTAACCAAGCATTTTTTGCAGCTTTTAAAGTAGCTTCTGTTGGATTTTTAGAAAATGATTCAATTGCTGCTTGTAAAAGTTTTGCATCATTTAGGGCATCACTATAGTTATCTTTTGCTAGATTTGCATACGCGTATAACACGGGGGCAGTTTTCATCTCCATTTTAGACATATTGTGTTCACTTGAAGCATAACAACCAGATATCAATAACATAGCTGTAACACTAATACTTGAAAGTAATAATTTAGATTTCATCATTTGTTTCCTTTTATTAAAATGATAGTTATTATCATTATGTTTAGGAAATTTTAATCAAAAAAAACTTAAGTAACTCTTAATACTAATAATGATTATCAGATTTGTTGTATAAAAAATAGATAGAAGGGAAAAAAGTAGAGAAATAAAGTTATTCTCTACTCATTCTGTATAGCCAGTCACCAAAACTTTTGCTGAAATTCGAAGCGGCTGTATTTGGATATTGTTTATATTGTGGATTAGTTATATTGTTTTTAAAAGCACCATATTCATATTCATTTATATGAAACCATGGTTTAAAATTTGTTCTTTGAGAATATCTAATAGGAGTTCTAGTATTGTTATCCAAAATTAAAGGATTGTTTGAACCATCTATATCATAAGCTAAAACCATATGGTTTAATTGTTTACTTTTATAAGAGCCCAACCATAGTTGAAGTTTATCTTTATCTACACCTAATTGTACCAAAGAATGATATTTAGCTAGGGCGTAATCATCACAATCTCCACCTAACTGTCCAACAAAGTTTTTAAATGTTCTCCAGTAATCACCTTTTCTTATCAACTTTCCATCTTCCACAATTGTGTCATATTTGTATCTATATTGATTAAAATAAGCATTTACTCTTCTAGCTTTTACTTTATCAGACTGATTTTCAATCTCTTTCATAAGTTCATTCCAGTTGGATAATCTTTCCCCTGATCTTCCTCCATACTGTTCTTGAATTTGTTTGATCTCTTTTTTTGTAACATACTCTTTTGCATGAGTATTAGTTAGAATTAATATAATTATTGTTAAACATTTAAGTGAGTTTTTCATATGAGACCTTAATATTGTTTTTCTTATTTTAATAAAGAAGTTTGAAAGTAATATTAATTTAGGTTATTTTTAGTGGGTGTTTTAAATTAAAACTCTTAAAGGAATAGCCCAAAATTGATATTTTTCTAATTTAAATGGTAATATCATATCTCCACCATATAAAACAATACCCTTAAAGTTTTTTACTTTAATTGTTTTTGCAAGTGCTAAAAGCCCTTTAAATTGTTCTTTCTTAATACTTGAACCTGATTTAATCTCTAGTGCTACTATGTCTCCTGAACTTGATTCAATAACAAAATCAACCTCTTTGTCATAAGCATCTCTAAAATGATATATCTCAACACTTTCCTCTGAATAAGATTGATGTTTAATTAATTCACTATATACAAAAGTCTCAACAAGGTTTCCTAAGTGTTTATTTTTACCTTCCATTGAAGCCTTAACATCAACATTAAGTAGAAAACTTGCTAGTCCTGAATCTATAAAATGTACTTTAGGTTTTTTAATTACTCTTTTTAATTGATTATTTGAGTATGCAGGAACTAACTTGATAATATATAAAGCTTCTAAAAGTTGAATATATTTTCTTACTGTTTTATCTGCAAGTTCAATTGAATTAGCTACATTACTATAATTTACAAGTGAAGCTACTTGTGAGACTAATACTTTTAAAAGTTTATCAAGATGAGATACTTTATCTAAGTTTACATTTTCAATTGTTGCTATATCTTTTGTGATTCTTGATTTTATATAAAATTCAAACCAAGCTTTTTTTGCTTTTTGTGGTAATTCATAAACTTCAGGATAACCACCATTAATTACGGCATTTATAAAATCTTCTTCTGTAAGTTTTTTATCTATTTCAAATTTATTATAATCATCACTAAATAGTTTATCTATAATATTTATATCTCTATTGTTTATTTCGCTATAAGATAAAGGATATAAGTTAAAACTTGCCATTCTTCCTGCTAAAGATTCTTTAATTTTTGAGTTTTTAAACATATCAGAAGAACCAGTTAATAAAAACATCCCTTTTCTATTTTTAGTATCAACAGCTATTTTAATTTCAGAAATTATTCTAGGTATCATTTGAACTTCATCAATAGCAACATTTTTATCTTTTGAAATATTTTCTATAAAGTTTTCTGTGTTTTCTGTTGCTAAATCAAAAGTATCTTCATTATCAAAAGTATAATAGTTCATGTCTTTTTCTTTTGAAATTTTCTTTTGTAGAGTTGTTTTCCCTGATTGTCTCGGTCCATTTATAGCTACAACCCTAAAATATTTTAACATTTCAACAATTGTTGATTCTATTTTTCTATGTACCATTTTTATATTCCTCACATAATAAATTTACATATTTTACGAAATATCTATATATAAAATACGAAATATCCAATATAATAATACGAAATATCTACTTAAATGCAAATTTTATTTACTTTATACTCATATAGAAAACTCAAAGCAATTATTCCAAATTTTCAATATTTTTAAAACTACACTATTTATATAAATTTAGTATAAACTCTTTTCCACTATCAGGGCTTAATTTTGCATATCTCATAGTTTGTTCAATATCTTTGTGATTCATCAATTCTTTGATTGTAAATATTGGAGTACCATTAATTGCTAAATGTGAAGCAAAGATATGTCTTAAAGTGTGTATTACAACTCTATTTTTTACATGAGCAGTTGAAGATACCTTTTAAGAGTTTGTTTTAGAAGGTAAGTTGTAATTAAGTTTTATTTATTATTTTTTTAGTTTTAGATGGGGTTTGGCTGTATGCACTCTCTTGTAGAGCAAAGCTCTCCGCTTTTTTCTTTCTTAGTTGTAAGAAAGAAACAAAGAAGCAACCAGACGCGTTGTTGAAGCTAAAGTTCCCTCCCACTTCACTTTTTAAAGCTAGCCTGCATGTCAATTCTGTTTACAGATAAAACTCAGAAAAAAAGTGAGTTAATCACTTTTCTTTCTTCAAATAGTTTCGGCTTTTTCCACTTTAAAAAGCAAAGCACTTGGCTTCAACAAAGTCTGGACAAATTCCTTAGCCACTAACTTTTAAAATACTTATTGAGTATTACACCAATCCAAATAAAATGGTATCAAAAAATGAAAAGGTCAGTTTCCCACCTTCCCACATTTGAGAAGCCGAGTGTTTATTTATTTTTTTTGAAAACAAGTGACTAAACTGTTTGAAGCGTAAAGAAATGTGCTGGGAGTACATTTTAGCAAGTTTTTAGGCACTCAAAAGAGATAAATAAAAAGCGAGGGAACCTTCGGCTTCGAAATCTGAGGGATAATTTCTTTGCTACTTTCTTTTTTACAAAAGAAAGTCGGAATAAGTTAAGACGTACAGTAAAAATATATTTAAAATCAAATATTTTATAAATCGAATTGCACTTTTAGGAAAAGGTGCCTGTCCCCTTTATTCTTTTTCTCTTTATCCAGTTGAATTTAATAAATAGCTTTTTAGGGTCATTTTTGGTACAAAATTAGCACAATTTTATTTTATACCAATATTCTCAGCAATATCCCTTTTTAATTTAGTCAATGGTACATCCTTTATTTCTCCATCAAAAACTTCTTTTCCATAAATATCTCGCTTTAACATATCAAATAGTTTTTTTTCTTCAATAGGATCATTACTTGTAGAAAGGACTTTAACCATATCATAAATATGTTTATCTGGATATGATTTTCTTTTATCAATTAAATCTAAAGCAGTTTTTTTATGAAATTGATACCTCCCTTCTAACTTAAAACATCTAATGAACTCACCATAAGCAGAATAACTTTTTTCCGTTAATTTAATGATAAAATCTTTTTCAGAATTTATTTGAGATATCTTTTGTTCAGTATTGATATATTTTCGATCATGTTCCATAAACATTTTGAATTTTACATGTGAATCAAAATCAAAATTATCATCAGTAGGAGAGAGTAATGATGAATTGTTCTTTATTAAGTTTTTTTCTTTTTTTAGTTTAGAATTACAAGTATAACATGAAGGTACAAGATTATATAATGATAATGCTAATATAGGGAATGTTCCTTTATCAATAAAATGATCCAATGTAAAGTGATCATGTGTATGTAAATATAAATCATTTTTTAATTTTTTGAGTCCTTCCTTCCCTAAGTTATAAGTATTTTTTACAATATCTGATTCCGAAGAGAAAAAACTATTTTTTATATTATCAATATTTATTTTTTTATCTCCAAACATAGTTATTAACTCGTCTCTTGATGCGTTATTAAAAAAGTCAACAATATCTTTATATTCACTGTAAGAGTTAAAAGAGTTGATATAATCAATATTACAATAAAAACAAGTTGACAGCTTCAATTCGTTCTTATATTTTCTAAATAATTTTGCAATCATTGGTTGTAAAGAAGAATAAGGGAATAGAGCTCTTAATCTTTCTTTTTTTCTATTGTACTTTTTCAACTCACTTGGTGAAAACTTTTTATGTACCTTACTTAACCTTTTTATATGCCTAAAATCAAAATAAAACTCACCATCAAATTCATACAAAAATTTATTATTAAATTGTTCGGCTATATTTATTAATTGATCAAACTTATATATTGCTGTATCATAAAAGTTAGTACCTACAGAGTAACATATTGTATAACTTTTCCCAAATAGTTTTTTAAAGGTACTTTCAATTTTATTTAGTCTATTTTCTTTATTAAAATAATCAACTACTAAATTTTGAAACTCATTTATAAATTCACTATTGTCATAATTAATTTTATACATGAGTATCTCCATTATGTGATACTTTAGCTTGTAATTCTTTATTCTCTTTTCTTAACCTATATAGCTCTTCTTCT
>QKDL01000088.1 GCA_003252105.1 Arcobacter sp. | reverse complement strand
GTTACACTATCTCCGGCTGCGATATCTCCACCTGTTGCTGTTCCACTTACTGCTATTGTAGCTTCTCCAGCTTCTGATGCATTGATAATATCATCTCCTGCAATTGTATCTACTGTTACTTCTCCTGCATCTGCGCTTGTATCTGCTTCGAATGCTGTTGCACTTGCAGAATCTGATGTGTTTCCAGCTGCATCTGTTAATGTAGCACTTACTGTAGATTCTGGGTTAATTTCAATTGTGATTCCATTATCTAATACATCTTGTGTTATTTCTACTTCTACTTCTTCTCCACCATCAACTGTATATGTGATAGTATCTCCAAGTTGTGCATCTACTGGTGCCGTGATTGTTGCGTTTACTGTTCCATCTTCACCTAATTCTACTGCACTATAAACTGAATCCCCATTTACATCTGCTGCTTCAATTGTTACTGTTGGTGTTCCTACTTCTATACCTGCTTCGAATATTGGTTCTTCAACTGGAGTTTCTTCTGCAATTGGATCTTCTACTACCGGTTCTTCAGTCGTTGGTTCTTCAGTCGTTGGTTCTTCAGTCGTTGGTTCTTCAGTCGTTGGTTCTTCAGTTATTAACTCTTCTATCACAGGTTCTTCTATTGGAGTCTCTTCTGTTGGAGTGATTTCTTGTGTTGTTGCCTCTTCTCTTGCGACTAAAGATACTTGCTCATCTAATGTGATATCATTATTTTCTAAATTTGAATTTAATTGTTCAGTTTCAATTGTAGGCTGAATATTTGTTTGTGATGATAGATTATTATCAATCTCTGTTTGATTATCAGGAGTATCAATAATATTATTTACATATTCTAAACTAGCTAAATCACTAATTTGTGTTATTGATTCTTCAAAAGTTCCCTCATTGAAAAATGAACTATCTAAACTAAAAGAAACAGGTCCAGTTACATCTACTTCTCTGCCATCTTCAAAAATTATCTTTGCAAACTCTTCGATAGTTAAAATACCGCCATGTTCAGATATCAAATCCCTATTTTTTAATATCTCTTCAGTTTCTCCACCTATTGTTACTAAACCTTTTATATCTGAAATTCTTGCAATAGCCATGATGAGTCCTTTATTATCATTTTATTACAAGTATAATATAAAAATTTACTATTCAAGTAAAGTATACTTTAGTATATATTTAAATAAAAAAAGTTATTTTATATTTATTTTTTAGCTAATTTTTGTAGAATTTGGTCTTTATTTCCATCAAGAACAACTTTACCATCTTCAAGTACAATTATTCTATCTACAAGTCTTAATAAAGATGTTTTATGAGTAACTAATATTACAGTTTTGTCTTTTTGATATTCTCGAATATTGTTTATAAACCTTGTTTCTGTTGAAGTATCCATTGAACTTGTAGGTTCATCTAGTAAAACAATAGGATAAGGCAATAAAATCGATCTAGCGATAGCTATACTCTGTTTTTGACCACCAGAAAGAAAAGATCCTCTCTCACCAACTGGCATATCGAACCCTTTTGGATGTTTGTTTACAAAATTTAAAACACCACTTATCTCAGCTGCTTCTAAAATCTTATCATCATCAATATGGGGTGTTCTATAAACAATATTTTCTTTTACTGTTCCATTAAACAATAAAATATCTTGCGAAACATACGCAACATTTTTTCTAAGTTCAGAAGGATCTAACTGCTTAATATCGATATTATCAATCAAAATTGATCCCTCTTCTGGATGATATAAAGATACTAAAAGTTTTTGAATTGTAGTTTTACCTGAACCTATTTTTCCAATTATACCAATCTTCTCACCAGGTTCAATACTAAAAGATACATTACTTAAAGTCTCTTTATCTGCATTTGGATAAGTAAATGTTACATTTTTAAAATCAATTTTTCCTCTATATTCTGGTCTTGCAACAAACTTTTTACCTTGTGGATGTTCAACTGGTAAATTCATAATATCATTTAAAGCTTCATATGTAGTTTTTGTATGTTGAAATGTTGATAAAAGTGATGAAACTTGTCCCATAGGAGAAATTGTTCTAGAAGAGATAATAATAGTTGCAATCAATCCACCCATACTTAAGTTATTTTCGGCAATCATATACGTACCTATTATTACTAAAGCTACAGTATTTAACTGTACTAAAAATGATGTAACAGTAGTAATGGAAGATGATATCATTTTACTTTTAATACTCTTATCAGCAATTTTTGATGTAGCTTCTTCCCATCTCCATTGAGAATAACCTGTAGCACCAAGTGATTTAATAGTCTCTATAGAAGATAAACTCTCAATCAATACCCCATTTTTATTAGAACCAGCATCATAAGATTCTTTAATACTATTCGCTAATTTTATTTTTGCATAATATGTATAAATTAAAATAATTATAATTACACTAATAGGAACAAAAACTAAAGCTCCACCAATAAAATATATTGCTATTAAAAATATAAAAATAAAAGGTATATCAATCAAAAGTGCGATTGTAGTAGATGTAAGAAACCCTCTAATACTCTCAAACTCTTTTAATATATTTGCCAAAGAACCAACAGAATTAGGTACCGATGACATTTTCAAATCTAAAACTTTTTCAAATATAATAGATGATGCGATAATATCTGTTTTTTTAGCAGCTGTTTCCAAAAAATATGATCTTAAAAATTTTAAAATAATATCAATACCATAAATTACAACAACACCAATAGCCAATAACCACAAAGTATCTTTTGCATTATTAGGAATAACTCTATCATACACATTCATAGTAAACAAAGGTGTTGATAATACAAAAAGATTTATTAATAATGATGCAATAATTACATCTCTATAAACATCCCTAACAATCTTCACACTTCCCCATAACCAGTGACTCTCTTTTACACTAGAAAGGGCTGATTCATTCTCTTTAAAACTTAATTGTTTTTTTAATAATATTGCAAAACCAAAATAGCTTTTTTGTAAATCCTCAATACTTATAGTTGTTTCTACATCAGGAGCTTCTGGCAAAGTTATTCTTGCATTTTTTAACTCATCATCAAAACCAAGTAATATACACCCTTCTAATTTATCCTCATTGGGACTATTATCGATAAGCAAAACACAAGGTAATAATAAAGGGTTTATTTCAGTTAATTTACTTCTTAAAACTTTTGTTTTAAATCCAGCTTTTGATGCAGCTCTAGAAAAAAGGGCTTTAGAATTATATTTTGAAAAAAGAATTGGAGTATTTCTATCACTTTCAATAGGTAAACCAGAGATTAGAGACTCTTTAGAAAAAGGTCTCCCATTCATTTTACAAAAAAGAGCAAGACAATCAAGCAAAGAGTCTTGTTTATCATATTCTTTTATATTATTCAAATTTATATTATCATTTTGTTTTGTCATTATTTGTTAAATTCTTTCTGAAATAGTATCTAAGCTATTATATTTATAATAAAGTTTTTGTTTTCTTTCAATTTTTTCAACAATTGGCAAATTAGATTTTAATTTTTCATCCAAATTATTTAGTGCTGTATACGCTTCATCTTTTGTATCAAAAACACCATATATTATTCTATGTAGTGGCTTTTCATCTCTAATTTTAAAAGCAAATGCTTTATTTTGTAAATTATATTTATTTATCAACCACTTAGCTCTTTTTTTACTATCTGATATAGCTAAATTTATTGTATATTTGTCTTTTTTTGCATCCAAAAATTTATCTTTGAAGCTTTTATTTTGAGTTATTTGATTTTCTTTCGCTTCAACTTTTTCTATTTTTGTAATCTCTTTTGTATTGTAGTGCTTCTTTTTTACAAGAAAATTTTCTTGTTTTTTGATTCTTAAATAGTCTTCTGTATGGTATTTTTTATATAATTGTTGTTTTACTGAAACTTTCTCTATCTTTGGCCCATATTTTTTTAATCTATCTGGTAAACTATTTATAGCCTCTTGAGCTTCTTTTTTACTATTATAAATCCCCATCATAACTTTTTGTAGTGGATTTTCATATCTAAAACTAAAATAAAATGCATCATTTTCTAAATTGTATCTTTGGATAAGCCATTTTGCCCTTTTTGTACTATCTGACATTGCTAAATTTATTGTATATTTATTTTTTGATGCAGTTAAAAACTTCTCTTTAAAACTTTTTTCTTCTTTTTGTATAATTATTTGTTCTTGTTTTTCTTCTATTTTAGTTTCTTTTGAAACCTCAATTTGATTTATATTTGTTTTTATATCTTTATTTGAATATATATCATTTTTATATAATATTGGTTTTTTTTCAACTATATATTCATTTTGTTTTTTAATTCTTAAATAGTCTTCTGTATGGTATTTTTTATATAATTGTTGTTTTACTGAAACTTTCTCTATCTTTGGCCCATATTTTTTTAATCTATCTGGTAAACTATTTATAGCCTCTTGAGCTTCTTTTTTACTATCATAAATCCCCATCATAACTTTTTGTAGTGGATTTTCATATCTAAAACTAAAATAAAATGCATCATTTTCTAGATTGTATCTTTGAATAAGCCATTTAGCCCTTTTTTTGCTATCCGACATTGCTAAATTTATTGTATATTTATTTTTTGATGCAGTTAAAAACTTCTCTTTAAAACTTTTTGCTTCTTTTTGTGTAATTGTTTGTTCTTGTTTTTCTTCTAGTTCTATCTCTTCTTTATTATCGTTATCTGCATATATATCTTCTTTATCATTTAATGTATCATCTTCTAATTTTAATGGTGGTAATAAAACCTTATCAAGTTTTGCTTCAGATATTTGATATGATAATTTTTTCTTGTTTAAGGCATCTGATTTATCAAAATTATAATCAGTTTGTTCAAATAAATTACGACTTGATTTTTCACTCAATTTTATTTTTTCTAAAGTTGGCATTTTATTTTGTAAAGTATCAGATAATAAACCTATTGCATCCAAAACTCTATATTTTGCTAATAATAAATCATAAGTTGTTGAAATAAAATCTTTTTTTACATCTACATATTCAGTATGAATAGTTAAAAGATTGTTTAAATCTCTAGTTCCAAGGTCAAACTCTTTGATTGTTGCATCAAGAACGTCTTTTTTTACTAATAAATATTGTTCTAAAGTATCAAATTTTTCTTCATTTAGTTTGTAACTATTCCAAGCTAATCGAAGTTTGTTTTTAATCTCATATTCAGATTTTGTAATTAAAAAATGTTTCTCTTTTATATCTTGTAATGCTTTTTTCCTCTCTAAACTATCTTTGCCACCATTATATAAGTTATAATTAATTTGAAATCCTACTTTATATTGATTGTTTTCATCTGTAGTTGTGTGTAATGCATCATTTACTTGATAAGAACCTACAAAATCAACATTTGGTAAGAAGTTTTTATCATTTTTTTGTTCTTCAAAGATTGCAACTTTTAAATTTAATTTACTAACCATTAAAGATGGATTTTTATCCATTGAAGCAGCTATTGCATCATCTAATGTTTTAGGCAATGGATAATAAAAATTTGGCTTTATTAGTTCACTTGTATCAAAATCTTTTTGTACATAAAATCTTAAGCTTTCTATTGCTTCTTTTAGATTTATTTTTTGAACTTTTAAGTTTACTCTGTTTTCTGCAAGTTGACTTTTTGCTTCATCAAACTCTAATTTTGTACCATATCCACTAGCTACTTTTTTATAAACTTTGTTAAATATCTCTTCGCTTATTAAAACAGCTTCTTTATTTAAACTTAGTAAATCTTTTTGTTTAAGTGTATTTATATAATTTTGTGTGTAATTCAAAGCAACATTATTTTGGCTCTCTTTTAAATAAAAAAGAGCTGATTCAAATCTATATTTTTGTAATTTTTTTTCACTATCTGATTCAAAACCATCAAATATTGGCTGCGTTAATGTAAGTTTATATTCATCAGCTTTTGTATGGTTTTTATTGTTGTTAGGAGTTAATTGATTTTCTGTATATTTTGATGTTTCAACAGTTGCGTTGAAATCCAATTTTGGATTTAATAATGAATTTGCAATATCTTTATCAAATTTTATTTTTTTGATATTATTTTCATTTATTTTAGAATTCATATCATTTTCTAAAGCAAATTTATATCCATCAGTTAAGGTAAATGCATTAGAAATAGTCATAAAAAAACAAAATAAAATTAGTATAATTCTATGTAATTTCATTATTTAATTTACTTTCCTTCATAAAAAAAGATATTATTTAGTTATCTTACCAAATTTTTATCAAATTTTGAATAAAATTGTACTAAAATTTATTAATTTTTTCAAATAATCTAATTTTAAGGCTAGAAGTGGAAGAGAATCAAGTATTAGATCAAGAACTAAAAAGAAGCTTTACGTTCCAAAATAGGGAATTACTTGACAACTATGTAATATTAGCCGTTACTGATAATGATGGAATAATAAAACATGTTAGTACAAATCTATGTAATGTTTTTAAATATAAAACATCAGATTTACTTAATAAACCTTATACATTTCTTATAAAAAAAGATTCAATTATAAGTTTTGAAAACCAATTTTCAGAAACTAGAAGACTAAAAACTGACTGGAAAGGGGAAGTAAAACATTCTGGCTTTAATGATGAAACAATCTGGACAGATACAATTATTTCTCCATTATTTAATGATGATAAAAAAAATGTTGGTTTTATTTTAGCTAGTTCAGATATAACAAAAGAGAAAAAATTAAAAAAAATCAATGAAGAAAATATATTAAAAAAGAAACATGATAAAACTGTACTTGATTTCATGCCTTCACTTTCTTCTGCTGTATTGCTAAGAACTCCTAGTGGATTACATAAAGTATTATGGCTAATCACTTTTACTATAATCTTTTTATTAGGATGGTCATATTTTTCAAAAGTTGATGATATTGTTAGAAGTAATGGTAAAATAATCACAACTACAAATGTTCAAACAATCTCTTCTTTAGAAGGTGGTATATTAAAAGAGATATACATAAAAGAAGGTGATAGAGTTAAAAAAGGTCAAGAACTACTAAAACTATCTGACTTAAAATATAAAAGTGAATATAAAAAAAATCTAGATAATCAGATGTCTCTTTTAGCAAAAATAGAAAGATTAAAAGCTCAGTCTCAAAACATAGCAATGAATACAAACCAAGATGTTATGTCTTATAATCCTGAAATTATGCAAAATGAACTTGAACTTTATGCTATAAATAAAAAAAGATTTACCGCATCAATAAATGTTTTACAAGAGCAATTGATTCAAAGAAGAAATGATTTAGAAGATGCTTATAAAAATCTAAAAATCACAGAAGATAATTATAAACTAATTAAAAGAGAGATGAAAATAAAAATACCTTTGATTGAAGAAAGGATAATTTCAAAAGTAGAACTTATAGACTTACAAAGAAAAGAGAATGATGTTATATCAGAAATCAAAAAATTAAAAGGTTCAATCCCTACTCTTAAGTCAGCAATTAATGAAATTAAAAAAAGTATTGAAGAGACAAAAGAAACATATCACTCTTCTGCAAAAGATGAGCTAATAGTTACAATGAATGATTTAAATCAAGTTAAAAATGAAATATCATTTTTAAAAGAAAAAATCACAGAAACAAATATATCATCTCCTAGTGATGGTGTAATAAATAAAATAAATATTCAAACAAAAGGTGAAGCTGTATCTTCTGGTACTGTTATTGCTGAAATTATTCCAGATACAGAATATCTTCTAGCAGAGGTTAAAATTGACCCAGCTGATATTGGATTTTTATATATAGGACAAGACGTTAGACTTAAATTAAGAGCTTATGACTTCTCACTTTATGGTGCTGTTGATGCTAAAATTAGTTATATATCCGCAAATACACTAAAAGATCCACAAGATAAAGATAAAGAAATATATATCATACATATTAAATCAAATACAAAATATCTAAGTAATAATAAAAAACTAGAGATAAAACCAGGTATGACAGTTGATGCAGATATCATCACAGGTAAAAAAACAATCTTAAGCTATATATTAAAACCAATTGTAAGGTCATTAGGAATATGAAAATAGTACTCTTTTCTAATACAGGTTTTCTGATAAATGAATTAAAAAAGTCAACTATATTTACAAATATAAATATAGTAAAAACAATTGATGAACTCTATTCTTTGGATATAAATGAAAATATAATATTTTTGCATCATTTAGATTATGATGAAAATTATCAAAATCTATTTAATATAATATCTGAACTATTTGATTCATATAAATTGATTGTATTAAGAAATAATCCTAACAATATAGAAGGTTGTAGTTTATTAAAACACAATGTTAAAGCCTATATGCATGCTATATCAAATATACATATACTAGAGGATGCAATAAATGCAGTAATTAATGGAAATGTATGGTTATATCCAGAGTTGATGCAATTTTTAATATCATCTATTCCATTACAAGAAAACAACAAAAATAAACTTTTAGAAAAAGTAAGCGTAAAAGAACTTGAAGTATTAGAATTAGTAGCTCAAGGATTAAATAATCATGATATTTCACAAACTTTAAATTTAGCAGAGGTTACTGTAAAAAAACATGTTAGTTCTTTATTAAAAAAACTTAATCAAAAAGATAGATTATCTTTAGCTCTATTTTTTAAAAATCAAGCTTGATTATCGAATCTTTTTTATCTTTTTTTTATTTATCTTAAAAATTGAAGAGGAACCTTTTTCACTAAATCCATCTTTTGACAAAACTACAATATCACTATTTTTATATGCAAAATCAAAATCAAAACTCTTTGTAGTAAGATTTGCAGAGGTTGAATATAAAGATTTAAATTTATGAATAAATCTAAAAAATCTATCATCTTTTGAAATCACTCTAAATGAATGAGTATTTGGATATATGAAAGTTGTTTTTTTAGAGTTCCTTACTCTTTTTCTAAACTCTTTTGGAACTCTTGTATTTTGTTTTAAAGTTTTAAAACTATCTACTGTTTGAAGAATTTTTTGATTTGTTGGTCTTTGTTTTATAAGTGATAGTTTCTCATCATTACTTGATGAGAAACCCACAGTAGTGTCAGTTTGTACTAAATAAACTAATGAAGAATCCATTATTTATCGTGTAAAAACTCTTGAATAGATTTTACACCTATACCATCTTTTTGTTTTAGTGCTTTCATAGCTTCTACACAAGCTAAAGCAGCAGCTGCTGTTGTTACATATGGTACATTTTCTTTTAATACTGCTCTTCTAATGTTTTTACCATCATCTTTTGATGATTCTTTTCCATCACTTGTATTAATAGCAAGAGCAATCTCACCATTTGTAATAGAATCAGTGATATTTGGTCTTCCCTCTGATATTTTTAAAACTTTCTCACACTCAATACCTGCATCAGTAATAACTTTGTATGTGCCACCTGTTGCAACTACTGAAAAACCTTGTTCAACTAATCCTTGAGCAATTTTTGGAGCAAACTCTTTATCTAAATCACATAAAGAGATAAATACTTTACCTTCTGTTGGAAGGTCATTTTTAGCTGCACTTTGTGCTTTTGCATAAGAGATACCAAAGTTTTCAGAGATACCCATAACTTCACCAGTTGATTTCATTTCAGGTGTTAAAATCATATCAGAACCACTAAGTTTATTAAATGGGAAAACAGCTTCTTTTACTGCAATATGATCTTTTAAAATTGGTTTTAATACCCCATTGTCTTCATAAACAATTTCAGAGTTATAAACATCAAGTGCACTTCTTAAACTCTCACCCCACATAACTCTTGTAGCAACTTTTGCAAGTGGCATACCAGTTGCTTTACTTACAAATGGAACTGTTCTTGAAGCTCTTGGATTTACTTCGATTAGGTAAATTTGACCTTTATGAATTGCATATTGCACATTCATAAGACCAACTACACCAAGACCTAGTGCCATATTTTTTGTTTTTGTTTCAAGCTCTTTGATAAGCTCAGGTGCAATAGATACAGGAGGTAAAGAACAAGCAGAATCTCCTGAGTGAACCCCAGCTTCCTCAATATGTTGCATAATTCCACCAATATAAACCTCTTTTCCATCACAGATACAATCTACATCAAGTTCTATTGCTCTATCTAGGAACTTATCAATTAATACAGGTGCATCATTTGATACTGAAACTGCTTCATCCATGTATTGTTTTAACTCATCTGTTGAATAAACAATTCTCATACCACGTCCTCCAAGTACAAATGATGGACGTACTAATACTGGGTAGCCTATTCTTTCTGCTATTTCTATTGCTTCTAAAACTTCAACTGCTGTACCATTATCAGGTTGTAAAAGTCCTGTTTTTTCAACAAAGCTTGAGAATTTTTTTCTATCTTCTGCTAGGTCAATAACAGCTGCTGTTGTACCTATAATTTTAGCACCTGCATCTGTAAGAGCATTTGCAAGTTTTAATGGAGTTTGTCCACCAAAGTGAACAATTACACCATCTGGATTCTCTTTTTCAACTACACTTCTTACGTGTTCAAAATCGATTGGCTCAAAATACAATACATCTGATGTATCATAATCAGTTGATACAGTTTCTGGGTTACAGTTGTACATTATTGTTTTTATACCCATTTCATTTAATGCAAACGAAGCGTGTACACAACAATAGTCAAACTCAATACCTTGACCAATTCTATTTGGTCCACCACCAATAATCATAACCTTTTTTTGGTCATCTTTTTTCTCAACCTTTGGAAGTTTTGTAATATTTGTAGTAGAATAAAGATAAGGTGTTAAAGCTTTGAATTCAGCAGCACAAGTATCAACTTCATTGTACTCAAAATCTACATCTAGAGCTTTTCTTGCATCATAAATTTCTTGTTCAGATTTACCGATTAAGTTACCAATCATTTTATCAGAGAAACCATTTGATTTTATGATTCTCATTTTTGTTTCATCAGTAAGAATTGATTTATCAATAGTTTTTTCTAACTCGTAAATCTCTCTAAATTTAGTTAAGAACCATGGATCAATTGCAGATAATTCAAAGATATCTTCATTTGTAAGACCATGTCTCATACCATCCATTAAGTATCTTAATCTATCAGCATTTGGTCTTCTAATCTCTGCTTTAATTTTTTCTATATCACTACAAATTGGATCAAACCCTACAAGTCCTGTTTCCATAGAACAAAGTGCTTTTTGAATTGACTCATTAAAAGTTCTACCAATAGACATAACCTCTCCAACTGATTTCATACCAGTTGTAAGTGTAGAATCAGCTTTAGGGAATTTTTCAAAAGTAAATCTTGGAACTTTTGTAACGATATAGTCAATAACTGGTTCAAAAGATGCAGCAGTTCCAGTAATATCGTTTGTAATTTCATCAAGTGTAAATCCAACAGCAAGTAAAGTTGCAACTTTTGCGATAGGATAACCAGTTGCTTTAGAAGCAAGTGCAGAAGATCTAGAAACTCTTGGGTTCATCTCAATTACAATCATTCTACCAGTCTTTGGACAAATAGAGAATTGTACATTTGAACCACCAGTATCAACTCCAATCTCTCTTAAGATAGCAAAAGATGCATTTCTCATATTTTGGTATTCTTTGTCTGTAAGAGTAAGTGCAGGTGCAATTGTAACAGAGTCACCAGTGTGAACTCCCATAGGATCTAAGTTTTCAATAGAACATACGATGATACAGTTATCTTTATGGTCTCTGATAACCTCCATCTCGTACTCTTTCCATCCAAGCATAGATTCCATGATTTCGATTTCATTGATTGGAGATGCTTCTATACCAGCTTCTGCAAGCTTTTTGAACTCTTCCATGTTGTAAGCAACACCAGAACCACCACCAGCTAGTGTAAATGAAGCTCTAGAGATAACAGGAAAACCAATATCTTTTGCAACTTTAATCGCTTCTTCAACGCTATAAGCATTTGCACTTTTTGGTAAATCCATACCGATTTTAATCATCGCTTCATTGAATAGATGTCTATCTTCACCTTTTTTAATAGCATCAGGATGAGCTCCTAGAAACTTAACACCATCTAACATACCTTTTTCATACATAGAAGTTGCAACGTTAAGTGCAGTTTGTCCACCCATAGTTGGTAAAATCGCATCAATATTCTCTTTTTCAATTATTTTTGCAACAACCTCTTCTGTAATTGGTTCGATATATGTTTTATCTGCAAACTCAGGATCTGTCATAATAGTAGCTGGATTTGAGTTGATAAGTACAACTCTATATCCTAACTCTTTTAATGTTTTCGTAGCTTGTGTACCTGAATAGTCAAATTCGCATGCTTGTCCAATAACAATAGGTCCCGAACCTATAAGTAAAATAGATTTTATATCTTCTCTTTTTGGCATAAAAAGTTTCCCCGTAATAGTTTTTTGTAGTCTTAAAAATTTGGATAGTATATCTAATAAGGGCTTAAAAATTCGTTAGGTTTCAATTTTGTAAAGTAAAGATTTATAAAGATGTCAAGAAGAGTATCAAAAGATACTCTTCCTTCTAATAAACTAGTTTGTAGGTAAGTTAAATTTTTGATTTTGAAGCACACCCTCTTGATCAAAAGATAGATAATATAAAATATCTTTTTTTACAGGAAGTCCCGCAAGATATCTTATAGCCAAATTTGCTTGAAGTGAAGCAATATGCATAACAATAGGACAAGCAATACCGTTTGGTTTTCTATCATTTACTACAAATACAGCCTCATAAGAAGCTTTTTCAAAGAAACAAACCTGACCATGAAACTCCTCAACACTTCCATAAATCCAAGGTTGATTTTTTTTCATGCAGTATTCATTTATAGCTGCCCTACTTGGTAAGTTATCAGTTGCATCAATAATCAAATCAAAATCCAAATCTCTTTTTGCAAACTCATCAAACCCTTCTGTATAAGCAGTGATTTTTGTATATGGACAACGTGATTCTAAAAGCTCTTTTAAAACCTCACTTTTGTATCTGCCATCATCCCCTACTTTAAATCCTATTTGTCTATGGATATTGTGAACACCAACTTCATCAAAATCCACAAGTGCAAACTCACCAATACCAGAAGCCCCAAGAGCAATCCCAACAGAACACCCAAGTCCACCACTTCCAATAATAGCTACCTTTTTATTTTGAAGACTATATTGAGTCTGCTCTCCCCAAAGTTTTATCTGTCTATTAAAAAACTCATGAATCTCACTCATGCATAATCCTTAGTAAATTAGTTGTATATTTTTTATATCTATAGGTATAATAATAGCAGATTTAGGTTAAAAATTCTTGACTTGAATCAATTAATAATCTTGAGTAAACTAGTAAGTATTATCTTAATTTTTTAATATCCTCTTCCAATTCTTTAATACTCTCGCTCATTTGCAAATCTTTTTGCTGTTGTTTATATTTTTTATACTCTAATTCACTTTTTTCTTTTGCTATTTGGTGAGATATTTTTCCAGCATTTTTCAAAAGATCTCTTCCATTCATAGATAAGATTAAATCAAGTCTTTCAATCCAATCTTTCATATACATAGGAGTTTGCTGATTTGCCATCGTTTCTGCGAAAGCTAAGTATTGTTCCACTAAAAGTCCTAGAAGTTTTATCTCCTCTTCATTTAAATAGTTTTTTGCCACATTTACATCTTTTTTACTGATGTTTTTATTCTCTTTATCATATGAACTCATACCTAAAAGTGGTTTTGTTATATCCACACGATTATGCACAAGTTCGGCTGCTGTTTGGGATGATACAGCCCATAAAAGTTTGTTTTGAACTATTTTGAAAAACTCTATTGTTTTTTCATCTTTTGGGTTATAATCTATACTTGTCATATAGATATCTTTAATTTTTTGATAGAAAAACTTCTCACTAAGTCGTATCTCTCTAAGGCGGTTTTGAAGCTCATCAAAATATGACATTTGATTGCCATTTTTAAATCTATCATCATCCAGTACAAAACCTTTAGTAATATACTCTTTTAGCTTTTGATTTGCCCAGATTCTAAACTTTGTACCAGTGTTTGAACGAACTTTAAAACCTAAAGCTATTATCATATCTAGATTATAATGCTCAATATTTCTTGAAACTTCTCGTGAGCCTTCAAGTTGAACTGTTCGGTAATACCGAACAGTTGAATCTCTGTCCAACTCTTTATCTTCAAATATAGCTTTTATATGCTCACTTATAGTTGACTTAGCTTTACCATATAGTTCACATATTTGGGCTTGATTTAGCCAAATAGATTTATCTTCAAATCTTACATCAACTTTGATATTTCCATTTTGGTTTTCATAGATTAAGATATTTTGATTTTCCATAATTTTACTTTTTTATTTTATGATAACATGATGATTTAAATTTTTTAAAAAATATTTCATAATGTAATACTTTTAATTATACTCTGGTTTTGGTTGGGCTACTTTTAAGTCTTCTTTAAAATTGTCTTGCAAGGAATCATCTTTTACTTTTACTTGTCCATTCATAAGCATAGGAAGAAGCCAGTTTCTTAATTCTGATAATTTTTGGTTTTCTTTTGCTAATTGAAATATTTTCATATACATAGGATTAACTTTTTTATAATAACATTCAAGTGTTTTATCATCAGGTATTATGATATAAGTATTATCAATAACTTTTTTATTTATATGAGGTTGCTGCGCACCAGTTCTTAAAGACTTATATCTTGGGATTTCATTATTTATAAGTGGATATATATAAGAGCTTTTTAATTTTTCTGATTCTTTAATTCCAATAACAGACTGATTAGTAGCAGAATCTATTGTTAGAATTGATGCTCGAATATGTCTCACTATAGAAATAACCACACTCCCTTTTGATAAAATTGATGCTGCTGAATTATTTATACCATCAAGAGTAATTTTTTCTTCACTATCAATAATTGGAAAATTAGCTATTTCTCCAGAATTTAGCCAAGGTATATTACCATTTTCCCAAAATTCATCTTTTTTTGTTGATGGTGTTCCTCCTAATTCAGTTTCAAGTTCCTTTGAAATTACACTTATACTCCATCTATCTGGTATTTTCCTTTTTAACACTTCATTATAAACCATTTTAGCACCCGAAGATTTATATGGTTTCCCTTCTTTGTTTGGAAAATCAAACTGTATAAACCAATAGCCGTAAAGAGTTTTAGCCATAGATTCTAATTCTTTATTTATTTGATTATTTATCTCAATCTTTTTATCAACAATTGATAAAAAATTCACAATTCCTTCTTTAGACTCTGTGAAATCTTGTATAGGAAAACTTCTTAAGTTTTTAAGTGGTAAAAATTTCTGAACAGCACCATTAAGATATCTTTTAATATAACTTTTAGCAAGTGGACTTTGTAAATAATAATAAAGCCATTTAGCCTTTAATTCATTATTACAAGAAAAAACACCTATATTTTTTATTGCATAATTTATTTCCTTATTTTGTTCTAAATATATTTCTCCTACTGAACCAATCATACTAAATAATATATCCCACTGTTTAACTGAACTTCTTTGATTGATTTTCACATAATCTTGATTAGAAATGTTATAAGTTTCCATTAGATTTAATTTTGATTTTTTTATATGCTTTGAAGTTACTAAAGGAAATCCTTCAAGGGTTGCTAAAGGCGTTTCATGAGTCCCATCAAAGACTTTTTCACAATAGTCTTCTGCTAATATAATTTTACTCAACAGACAAACCTTTTAACTGCTTTTGAATCTCATTTTCTAAACTTTTAGATTCATTAAACATTTCCTCCAAATTTGCACTATATTCTTTCAGCTTTTTATCAAATTCATCTTTTGTAATATCCACATACTCTATCTTCACATCAAAATATTGACCTGTACTAAAAGAGTAATTTTTTTGCTTTATATCATCATAAGAAACCACTATAGAGAAGTCATCAACTTGAACTTTATCGTTAAAAGTATCTATAATTTTTTGTTCCTCATCTTCTTGTAGAACTGTTTTTTGATTTTTTCCCTCTTTTATTTTTTGTCCTAAATTTGAAGCATCTATTAATACTACATTTTCTTTGTTTGTATCATCTATAAATATGATTGATACATTTGTTCCTGTAGTTGCAAAAATATTACTTGGCATAGATACTACACCACCTAACATTTTCTTTTCAATTAGATGTTCTCTAATCTTTTTATCTATTCCACTTTGAGCTGTTATAAATCCAGTTGGTACTACAACAGCGGCTTTTCCACCTTTTTTTAAAGAATAGATAATATGTTGTAAAAACATACTATAAATAGCCATAGACTCTTTTTTCTTCGCTGGTACTTTTGGAATACCAGCAAAAAATCTATCATGGTTTTCTTTGGAGTCTAAATCATCTCTATAATCACTAAAATCAGTCTTAAAAGGTGGATTTGATACGATATAATCAAACTTTTGTAAAGTCTCGCCCTCTTTGTGATATGGAGTTAAAAGAGTGTTTCCTTTAATCACATTTGATATAGAGTGTACAAGGTTATTTAAAATCAGATTTAGCCTAAGTAAACTTGATGATTTTTGAGATATATCTTGTGAGTAAATACTACATCTATCTTCACCTATAGCGTGAGCTATATTCATAAGAAGTGTTCCACTTCCTGCACTTGGGTCATAGCAAGTTACATTTGAAACTCCCTCATCCACCATAATAGCCGCCATGATTTTAGCAACTGCATGGGGAGTATAATACTCTGCATACTTTCCACCACTATCACTGTTATAATCTTTGATTAGATATTCAAATATAGTTGCGTAGAAATCATACTTTTGTGTAAAAATATTTTCAAAACTAAAAGCAGCTACAAGTTTATTGATAATTGCTTTAAAAAAAGCATCTTTATCATCAATAATATATTTACTCAAAGTATCAAAAAGTTCTATTTTTGCACCACCTTCTGTTTTTACTGAAAAGATATCGTTGTTTTCTATAGATATTTGATGTAAGGTATCATCAAAAGTTTGGGCAAAATCAGGACTATCTTGTATATTAAATAGATGTGTTATAAGATACTCTGGCTTCAGTTTTGCTGCTTTTGCTCCTATTCGTCTTAGTATTTTGTTTCTTTGTTCTTGGCTTAAGTTTGTATAGTATTCTTCCCAACTTGGAGCATTTTTTATATTTTCATCTATTTTTTTTATCTCATAGGCAAATTTATCATTTAAAAACTTGTATAAAAATACTTGTGTAATGATTTTAAACTCATTTCCATCATTTCCAAGTCCAAAATTTGCACATACTGCTTTTAAACTGTCAATTAATTTTTTCGTTTCTCTTTCAAACTCTACTATTACCAATTATTTACTCCGTTGTATTCATTTAAATATTCTGTTGCTATCATAGTGTTGATGTATCTAAAAGATTCATCATTTAATTTTATTTTATTGTTATCTTCAAACTCTACATCTACTATAGGTTCTGTTTGGGCTATAAAAAAGTTTTCATGTTTTAATATGGCACTGTTATTTAAAACTTTTTCATCAAGTTGCATTTTTATTTTTTCTAAAGCATTAAAAATCTTACTTTGTTTATCTGTTATATTGTTTTGTTTTATTCTTTTATGCATCCTTGCATATTTTCTATCACCTTTATATTTATCTTTTAAAAGGTCATTTTGTCTATTTAACTCTCTTATCTTATCATCTATTTTTTTGAGTTCACCAATATTTTCATTCATCTCATCTTGGCTTATTTCACTTAGATTTTTATTTTTAAACAGTCTTTCAAGTTCCTCTTTTAAAGTGATATAAAGAGGGTCTTTTTTATCAAAATTATTTTGAAAAGCTTCTCTTGTTTTTCTCAATGTATTTTTTAATTTATCGGCTAATACAAGTTCTTCTTCACTTATCTTTGTAAATTTAAAAATGATATCTTCTAAAGCTAGATTTATAATATTTGTATTTTCATCGCCTTTTTCTAAAGCCAGTTTTTGATTTAAAATATTTAGATGATTTGAAGCTTCTCTATAAAGTAAACTTAACTTTTTAAAATCTAATTTTTCCAATAATTCAAAATGCCCAAATAGTCTTATAAGATTGTATAAACTTTTTGCATTTTCAAGTGCTTTTTTTATCTCTTGCATCGTTTTTATATCTTGAATTTTAGATATCTGTTGTGAGAATATTTCAGCATTTAAAGTGTCATATTCAAACAATACATCTTTTATACTTTCTAACTCTTCTGCTATCTCTTCTTTTGATTTAAAAAGTGAAGAGTAAGACTCCATTTCATCACCCAATTCAATTTGTAATTCTTCAAAATAAGCTTTATTTGTAGCATCAAACTCTTTACTTATATCTGCAAAATCTACTACAAACCCATATTTAAACTTTTTGTATGTACGATTTACCCTTGTAAGAGCTTGAAGTAAGCCATGTTGTCTTATGATTCTACCTAAATATAGTTTTTTAAGTCTTGGAGCATCAAATCCTGTAAGAAGCATATTATAAACAAAAAGAAAATCTATTTTTCCATCTTTGAACTCTTCTACCCAATCTTTTCTATCTTGTTTCGTTCCTATATCGTGTAAAATGATTTTTGCTGTTAAATCTCTTTTTAGTTCAATGTCCTTTGTTCCATAAGTAGTTTGGGGTTGGGCTACAAATTGAGCTGAAAAGTCTTCATTGTTACTTGCTTCTAATTTTGCATATTTTGACTGAAATATCTCATACATTTTTTTAGCTTGTGCAGAACTATCACATATAACCATTGCACCTATAGAGTCATCATCAAATCTTATTTTACTATTTTCAAAATCATTTATTATATAATCTAACATTGGCTCTACGAATTTTTTATGAGAATAAACCTCTTCTGTTTTTAAGTTACCTTGTAAAACTTCTATATCTTCAATAGCTTTTTGTAATTGTAACTTATAATTTGTCTCTATCTCTTCTCTTATAAGCCTTAATGTATAACCATCTGCAATAGAAGAGTTATAGTAATATTTATGAATATAATCACCAAACAATAATTTTGAACTTGTATCTTCTCCTAATAAAGGAGTTCCTGTTAGTCCAATTTTTATTGCATTTTTATCAGAAGTTTCTAAGTTAGCCAAAAAACTTCCTTTTGGATTATAACTTCTATGAACTTCATCTAAAAAGTAAACTCTTTGAATGTTAATATCATAATCTTGTATAGAGATAACATCAGGATCATCTTTAAATTTTTGAATATTTACTACTGTTATCTCATATTCACCTCTATCATTGTGAATAGCAGTAGTTTTTTTAATATCTTTTGCAAAATCTTCACGGCTGGCTATGGTATGAACTTTTAAACCTCTTGCTGTAAACTCTTTTTTTGCTTGGGTTAACAAATCTAATCTATCAACGATAAAATAAAATTTTGGAATGATTTTTTTTGATTGAAAATAGTTTGTTAAATATCTTACATTGTAAAAAGCAAGTGCTGTTTTACCACTACCTTGGGTATGCCAAATAATACCTTTCTTG
Source organism: Arcobacter sp. (assembly GCA_003252105.1). Classification (GTDB taxonomy): domain Bacteria; phylum Campylobacterota; class Campylobacteria; order Campylobacterales; family Arcobacteraceae; genus Halarcobacter. The sequence continues at coordinate 32,650 of QKDL01000088.1, read as the reverse complement.
ATTCCCTCATCAAGTTTACTTTCAATAGCTTTTGTTGCAAATATTTGTGGATATCGCATAATATGTTTTTGCATACCATCTTTTGATTTTACATAAGCAATTCCAAACTCTAACAAAAACTTTAATCTGTCTTTTGAAAACAACGAAGTACTCAATCTGTTTGTTGGAGTGTTTGGTGATTTATTTGTAATAAATTCCGCATTGTTTTTTATTACTTCAAGATTATTGTCTTTTAATATCTCATTTTCTGTATTATCATCCAAATCATTTAAAAGTTGTGCTAAATTTAATTTTTCTTCTTCTCTAAAATAGTTAAAGATTGGACTTTTTGATGGTGTAGCATAAAATGCTCCCTCTATTGGTTCAATAGAATTTTCATCATATTCCATATTGTTTGAAAATACCATAAGTTGTGTTATATTGATAAATTTTCTAAACCTGTCATTTGAAAACCTTACATTTATTCTTTCTCTTTCTGCTAATACACCATCTTTATTATTTGGTTTTTTAACCTCAATAAAAACTAATGGCATACCATTAATTAAAAGTGTAATATCAGGTCTAAACTCTTCATCACTATTTTTACATGGAAGTTCAGTAACTACATTAAAAGAGTTGTTTTCAAAATTTTCAAAATCTATAAGTTTTATACCTGATTTTTCAATAATTCTTTGGTAAAAAGCTTTACCTAGATCTTCATAATCAAGTAATAAAGAAATCTCTTCATAAACTTTATTTGAATCTAAATCATTTATTGTTGTATTAATTCTTTCAATGCTAGATTTAAAGATATCTATAAAAATATTTGTATTTATATCCCATTCGGAATTTTTCAAAGATAAATACTTATATCCTAATCGGGTAAGATGTAATATAGATGGTATTTTTACTCTTGTATCTTCATTATATTTCATTTATTTTCCAAGGTATTATAAATTTAAGAATATTATTTTACTCAAACATAGTAGTGATATGGCTAAAATATAAAATAGTTTTATAAATCAAAAAAGAAAACAACCTTATCCCCAACCCAACATCTACAGAAGCCGAGCGTTTATTTCTCTTTTCGAAAAAGATTTGCAACTGTTTGAATATAAGAAATATGCTCAAAAGCATAATTTTATATGAGTTTTACAAATCAGAAATGATAAATTATAAGTGAGGGAACCTTTGGCTTCGAAGCCGTTGGTGGTTTTTTGTTTTACTTTTTGCCATCAAAAAGTGAAGAAGCGGAAATCTCAGATTTTCAAGAAAAAATAAAAATTGACAAAACAAATATTCTTAGATATAATATTTTTACAATTATCCTTCGGGACTACTCTCTTACCTTTGTAAGAGAGGAAAATTATAACTTCATTTATTTTTTAAATTTAATTTCTAACTTTTCAAAATCATTTTTATTTATTGTTCCAATTTTTCTATCAAGTCTTTTTACATCAAAAGTTTTAGCTTGAACTAATAATGCACAGCTGTCTTTATTTTCTAAAAAATTAAAATTATAAAAAAAGCTACCTTCTCTTATTGTTGTTGATAGAGGTATTCCACAAAAAAGTTTATTATTATATTTTCTAAAAATCAAAAGTGGTCTCATAAAATCTTTACCTTTACCATTTTGCTCATTACCAATATTCTTGCCAATATTAGCCCAATAAATTTCTCTTTCTCTAAAATAAGCAGTGATTTTTTTATCTTGTGTTCTCTTTTTTATTTCATTCCATTTATCAAAATCATTTTCTATCATAAAACACCCTCTTCTTTTAAACTTACAAAGGCGTCTTTTGTGAAGATTATATGGTCAAGTAGTTCTATACCTAAGATTTTGCCTGATTCTTTTAGTCTTTGTGTTACTTCTATATCTTCTCTGCTAGCTTCTAAAATACCACTTGGGTGGTTGTGGGCTACTATTATGCTGGCGCATCTTTTCTCAATTGCTTGGCTAAATACTTCTCTTGGGTGAACTAGGCTTTGATTTAGGGTTCCTATTGTTATCACTTTTGTTTCGTATAGATTATTTGCTCCATCTAAGTATAAAGCCAAGAAATACTCTTGTTGTTTGTATTTGTATGGTTTTAACTCTTCAAAAACATCATTGGCACAAGATATTTTTCTGTGGGGTTCTTTTATCAGGTATCTACGGCTTAGTTCTATAGCACTTAGGATTTGTGAAGCTTTTACTGTTCCTAATCCATGTATGTTTTGTAGGGATTTTAAATCTATAGTTTCAAAATCTGTATCAAAAAATCTTTCTATCTCACGGGAGAGTTTTATGATATCTTTTCCCTTTACTCCACTTCCTAAAAGTATGGCTATAAGCTCATAGTTTTTAAGAGAACTTAATCCATATTTTAGAAGTCTTTCTCTGGGCTTATCTATTGTTTGTAATTGTTTTATCGATTTCATAAACTTCCCCTAATCAAAAAGGAAGTTTATCAAGTTTTATAATGTTAGCTTAAAAATATAACATTTTGCAATATTTTTTAAGAGTTTGTTTTTTCTAGTTGTGTAAAGATAAGTTTTGCTTCTTCTAGCTCTTTTTGTGCTTCTTCTAGCTCTTTCATCCCTGTTTTATAAACTTCAAGTGAATCACTTAGGGTTATTTCTGGGTTTGTTAGTTTTTCTAAAAGCTCTTTTGCTTTTATGATTTTTTGCTCAAAGCTTAGCTTTTCTTCTAATTTTTCTATATTTTCACTCATTATTTATTCTCCAATATATCGATAACATAATCATTAAACTTCTCAACCTCTACTAAAAAAGAGTCGTGTCCTGATTGGCTATCTATCATCTTGTATGTTAGTTGTTCTTCTTTTCCTAGTTTTATCATAATATCTCTTATCTCTTCCATCTCTTCTGGGAAAAAAAGCATATCATCTTTAAAAGAGATAAGATGAAGTTTACATTTTACCTTTTTAAAAGAGTTTTCAAGGGTGTCTTCGTTTCTTCCTGCATCAAAGATATTCATAGTTTTACAAATATATAAATAACATAAGGGATCAAAAACCTTTGGAAAATTGTATGCATTATATTCTAAATATCTTTCAATCTCAAATCTTCCAAAAAGCTCATATAAACCATCCGTTCTAGAATAATCTCTTCCAAACTTTTTATTAAATAATCCTGGACTTAAATATGCTATAAGTCCTGCCATTCTACCTATTGCAAGACCTGGTAAACCATTTGCAACTAAATCATCTTTTTTGTAAAAACCATCTTTAAAAGCTTTATCATGTCTGATTGATTCTATTGCTAGTTTATTTATAGCTATTGCCCAAGGTCTTGTATATGCTGTTGTTGCCATTGCAAATACATGTTCTGCAAAATCTGCTTGCTCTATAGAGTAACATAGAGCTTGCATACCACCCATACTACCACCAATTACTGCTTTTGCTTTTGTGATTCCTAGGCTTTTGTAAAGTTTCATTTGTGCTTTGACTATATCAGATACAGTTAAAACTGGGAATTTTAGTCTATACTCTTTACCTGTTGAGGGATCAATACTCAAAGGATTTGTAGAACCAAAAGTACTACCTATATTATTTGAACAAATAACAAAATATTTTCTTGTATCTACTGCTTTTCCATCACCTATAAACTTATCCCACCATCCAGGCTTTGCTTCATCTGCATATCGTCCTGCTGCGTGATGACTTCCTGCTAAGGCATGGCAAATCACTATTACATTAGATTTATCTTCATTTAATTCACCATAAGTTTCGTAAACAAGTTCAAAAGATTCTAGTAGTCTTCCACTTTCTAAATATAGTGGTTCTTTAAATTTTGCAACTTTAGTCTCTATTTTCAATTTTAGTCCATTTGTAAAAAAGATTTATATTTAAGTGGGCAATAATACCCAAAGGTGCCTAAATAAGCATTTAATTTATAAAATCTAAATTTAATTGTTCCATAGGAGTTTTCATAATATCTTGCCATTTTGTACTTGGTTGCCACTCATTAAAAATATCAAGATTTATCTCATCAAAAGGTGTTTGAAAGATATATTTATGATAAACATACATAAAAGCTGAGACCCTATAATTTTTCATACAATGAACCCAAACTTTTTTGTCTCTTAAAGAGTATAAAAGATGTAAAAAATCGTTTAGATTTTTTAATGTTGGTGTTTCAAAATCAACTGGTATATGAAAATAATTCATACTTAAACTTGTCACAATATCATCTTCATCTTCAAGTCTATTTTCACTTGTGGCTAACGCAAGGTTTATCACCACATCAAAATGACTTGCAGCTATTAAATCAAACTGCTCTTTTGTAGGCTGCCCTGAAGTAAACAGTTTTTCATTTACTTTTATTAGATTTATGATTGTTTCCAAGTTTTGCCTTTATAATGTTTAAATACATTATAAAACCTATTACTAAAAAAAATTCTTAAGTTACAAATCTAACTTCTAATAATATAATTTTTATATTTATAAAAAAGGAGTTCTTATGAAAAAGATTTTGTCTTTTTTAGTGTTGTTATCTTCTATTCTTTTTGCCACACAAGGCTTTGTTACATATGATGTTGATGGGAAAGAATATGAAGGATACTATAGTTCTCCATCCAAAAATGCACCCCTTGTTTTTATGGTACATGACTGGGATGGTTTAACTGACTATGAAGTAAAAAGAGCCCAAATGCTTTATGATTTAGGTTATGCAACATTTGCAGTTGATTTATATGGAAAAGGTATTCGACCTACTGCTTTGGAAGATAAAAAAGCTCTTACATCTGGACTATACAAAGATAGAGAAAAAATGAGAAAACTTCTAAATGCAGGATTAAATGAAGCTAAAAATTTAGGAGCAAATATAAACAACTCTATTGGCACAGGGTATTGTTTTGGTGGTGCTGCAATATTAGAGATGGCTCGTTCAGGGGCAGATTTAAAATCATTTATACCTTTTCATGGAGGTCTTAATACACCTAAAGGTCAAGATTATTCAAATATAAAAGGTAGTGTTGTTGTATTTCATGGTACTGCTGATAAAGTAGTACCCATCCAAGATTTTGCTAATCTAGCTCAACAATTAGAAGAAAGAAAAATTCCACATGAGATGATAACATATAGTGGAGCACCTCATGCATTTACAGTGTTTGGTTCTGCTAGTTATCATGAAAAAGCGGATAAAAGTTCTTGGAATAGATTTGTTGAAGTTTTAAATGAAACTTTAAAATAATACAAAGGTACACAAATATTATTGTGTACCTTTTATCATCTTTTAAATATTCTTAAAAATTTTTCATAAGTTAATTAAACTTAATTAAATTTATCAAACATATTATATAATCCATCTTTATATTGAATATAAGATTTTTTTATTTAGATAGGAAAAAATATGCCACAATTAGAAATATATCAATTAGTTAATATCTTAGGATTTATTTTAGGATTATTACTTGGTGCAATTGCACAAAAGAACCAGTTTTGCTTTAGTGGTTCTATAAAAGATTATATACTTACAAAATCAACTATGAGAGGTTCATCTGTTATTATGGCAATAATCGTTGCTATAATCTCTACCGCTATTATTGCCTCTGTTTATGAGATCGATTTAACAGAATCAAATTACTATAGAGACAATATAAACTATTTTTCTATCATATTTGGTGGATTATTGTTTGGTGTAGGTATGATGCTTGCTGATGGTTGTAGTAACAGACATCTAATCAAATTTGCCCAAGGGGATATTCACTCTTTAGTAGTTATTGTATTTACAGGTATTTTTGCTTTTGCTACAGCAAAAGGTTTTAGTAGAGGTTTATTTGAACCAATTACAAATAATCAAACCCTTATAGAATGGTCTTCTTTTTTAGGAAATATCACTATGAATATCTATGTAGTTGTGATTATTTTAGTAGCTTTATTATACTTTTTAGTAAAAAAAGCAAATAGACTTATCTCATTATGGGATGGAGTTTTGATGGGATTAGGAGTTGCTGTTGCTTGGTATATTACAGGTGTATTAGGTGCTGAAAGTATAGAAAGAATTGTTGATTTAGAAGCTTTATCTTATGTATTTCCTACAGGTAAAACTTTAGAGTTTTTTATGAACTATCAAGCTTATGATTTAAGCTTTTCTGTTTGTTTGGTATTAGGTGTTTTAGCAGGAGCATTTTTAATGTCAAGAATAAATAGAAGATATAGCTTTGGATGTACATCAACAAAAGGTCAGAAAAAACTTCAATACAATATGATAGGTGGAGCACTTATGGGTTGTGGTGGTGTTTTATCTATAGGATGTACTGTTGGACAAGGATTAAGTGGTCTTTCTACACTAGCTTTTGCTTCTGCTGTTGCTATCTTGTCAATTTTTACATCTGCTACGATAACTGCACTTTGGTTAAACAAAAAAAGCCAACTTCCAATGTGCTTTATTTTTGAATGGAAAGATAACACTCCAGACTATCATATTTAATTACACTTTGAAATTTTATTGCATTTTGATATATTTTGTGATAAAATTTCAATATGTTTTTACACCTAGATTTAGACTGTTTTTTTGTATCAGCTCATAGAACCCTTAATAAAAGTTTAGAAAATATTCCTGTTGCAGTGGGAGGAAGAAGCAACTTAAATATTTTTTCAACAGAAAAAGAGAAAAGGGAAATAAGCCAAAATAGTGGTTCCTTTGTAAGCACTATTCTTACAAATGAAGGTCAAAAAACTTTTCAAGAATATTTTGTAGATGAAAACGGCAAAATCAGAGGCATCGTAACAACCGCTTCTTATGAAGCAAGAGCTTATGGTGTTAAAACAGCCATGAGTGTAAATGAAGCATTAAAACTATGCCCAAATCTAAAAATGGTACCACCAAACTATCCATTGTATCATGAATTGTCCCATAAACTTTTTGTACTTTTACAAAATGAAATTCCTCTAGTAGAGCAGTTTTCTATAGATGAATTTTTTGGAGATTTAAGAGGATATATAAAAGAGGATGAAGTAGAAGAGTTCGCTTTTAAACTCAAAAAAAAGATAAAAAAAGAGTTAGATTTACCTATTTCTATAGGGATTGCCCATTCTAAATATTTATCAAAACTTATAACAGAATATGCCAAACCCAATGGGGTAAAATATATCTCAAAAGAGTGTATAAAAAATTTTACACGAGATATTCCAATTGAAAACTTTCCAGGTATTGGAAGAGCTTATCAAAAAAAATTAAAAGGTTATGGAATAAAAACTTTAGGAGATATTGAAAAGAAAAAAGAGTTGTTTTATTCATGGAAAAAGCCAGGTATTGAGTTATATAACAGAGTTTGTGGAGTAAATGATACAAATATAGTTTTACAAAGAGATAAAAAATCTATAGGCATAGGTAGAACCTTTGACCCCGTTTATGATAGAGATGAATTAAAAAGAAGAGTAATAATTTTATCAAGATATTTAAGTTTTTTAGTAAAAAAAGCAGAAGTTAACCCTCAAACTTATGCAATAAAAATAAAATATGAATCAAAAATAAAATCAAAAGCTTTTATAAATGTAAATAGGATTTTCAATGAAAGTGATTTTAAGTTTAATATGCAAAAACTTTTTTTACATAATGACACACACCGTTCACATGGGGTTATACAACTGAACCTTACAGTATATAACTTTTCAAATCCAAAAGATTTTACATATGATATCTTCGAATATGAAAACGATGTAAAAAAAAGAGAATTATCAAATCAAATACAAAAATTAAGGAATAAATTTGGTATTGATATTATTAAAAATGCTTCTGAATTAAAAGAAATTAAACCCTCAAAATAGAAAAAATAACTAATTTTTACAGTTAATCTTAAATTAAACTTAGTAGTAATAGAATAATAATAAGGAAAACTATAAGGAGTAAATTATGCAAGTAAATAACAATATTCAACTTGATCAGAGTCCTTATGTCAATTTAAATCAATCTTTAAATAGGATTGCTACAGGTTTAGAGATTACAAAAGCATCAGATGATGCTTCATCGTTAGCTATATCTGCTAACTTAACTGCTGAATCAAATGCTGTTTCGCAATCAATTGATAATGCAAACAGTGCAATTGCTTTAACTCAAATTGGAGATCAAGCAATATCTGAGCAATCAAATATTTTAGATACAGTAAAAGAAAAACTTTTACAAGCATCAACAGATACAACATCACAAGATGGAAGAGACGCTCTGTTAACTGAGATAAAAGATTTATTGAAAAACTTTGACAATATTGCTAGTAGTACAAACTACAACGGTGAGACACTACTACAAAATGCAGCAGATGACCAAAGTGCAACAAATGGTCAACAATTTCAATTAGGTTCTTCTAGTGAAGATATTATTGAAGGTGGAAGTGTACAATCTAATACTTTAGGTGTAGGATTAAGCAATTTATTAAATCAAGATGCTTCAACTTTTGATGCTTCAACTGCAAGAAGTTATTTAGACCAAGTTGACAATGCGATTAATACAGTAAATGATTTTAGAGCAGATTTTGGTTCAACGCAAAATCAACTTCAAAGTTCATCTACTAATCTTTTAACTCAATATACTCAAACAAGAGAGTCTAGTTCAATATTAACTGATATTGATTATGCAAAAGAGGTTTCAAATTTTAGTAAACAAAATGTTTTAGCACAAGTTGGTGCTTATGCCGCTGCACAATCAAACAATATTAATCAAAACGTAGTAACTAGACTTCTATCTTAAGAGGAGTTTTAAACTCCTCTTATTAAAAATCTATTGTGTGAGTGATTCTTACTTTTCTAATAGGTGAATCAGTAATTTTAAAATGCTCTGTACCTTTATAAGTAAAATAGTTTTTATATCCAGTTATAATTTTTCTTTTTACACCTCTATCATGAACAGTATAACACTCTGTTGTAGTAACATATCTATCATCGTCATAATAAGAAGCATTTGGTCTATAGTTATTTCTAACCTCATGAGCTACTTTAGCTCCAAGTAATCCACCAACAATTTGAGCTGCAACTCTACCATTTCCTTTACCAACTTGGCTTCCAATTACAGCACCTGCTGCAGCTCCTATTAAACTATCTACCCCTAAAGAATCATCATGATTCGAATAATATCCATTATCATAACTTCTAACTTTTTTTCTAACTTCCCTACACTCTTTATGAGGATTTCCCCTATCATAAACATATTCATAAATAGGTTGACTATAAGTTACCTTTGCAAAATCATAAAATCTGTTTTCTCCTGCAAATAAAGAGGTAACTAAAAATATAAGTAATAAAGATAACTTTTTCATAATAAATCCTTTTTAAATTTTCTTTATTATTTTAAAGAAGCTATATGTTTTGCAATAGCTTTAATATCATCATCAGACAATCTTGCAACTTGACCTTTCATCACGCCTTTCATAGGCCCTCCGTAAGATCCATCTTTATATCCATGTAAAGCTTTTTCAACTTTTGCTACATCCCAGCCTTTGATAACTTGTGATTTTCCAAGAGCAGCTTTTTCTGCATTTATACCATGACATGTTGCACATGCTTTAAATAAAGCTGCACCGTCACTTGCAAATAATCCAGTTGCTCCTAAAAGTGCTAATCCCATTATAATTTTTGTAGTTTTCATCTTATACTCCTTGATTTTTATAGAAGAAGTATAAAAACTAATTGTGAATTGATTGTGAATGATTTGTAGAATTTATTTTAATTTTCCAAAAACTTTGTATTTTTCCCAATAAATATCTAAAGCTTCTTTTAGTTTTTTATTATCTAGTTTAGTAGGTTTTTTAACGCCAAACCTTTTTATAAAGGCTTCTGGCATAATTGTTGTTTTTACTGATGGCTCTTTTAAATAGTTAAACATAGCCTCTTTAACATTTTTTTCACTACTATATTTTAAAAGATATCTATAAAAATACTTATCAATTGATACAGGAAGTTTATTATGACAAGATACACAATTTTTTTCATAAATATCTGCATTTAAAAAACTAAGTATTAATAAACTAAAAAATATTATTCTTGCCATCGTATCTCCATGTTTGTTCCTTTTTTTAATTGGGAAATAACTTTTATATCCAAATTATACTCTGAAGCTATCATAGAAACAATATTTAATCCTATCCCAAATCCCCCTACACTATTATCAAACCTTTTATATCTTTGGAATAATTGTGCAGTTTGTTCCTCACTCATACCTTTTCCAGTATCTTTTATAGATAAAAAACCTTTTTTTAATGTTAGGCTGATAAAACCAGCAATATTATTATATTTTATTGCATTTGATAAAAGATTATCTATTAATTTAAAGATTTTTTTCTTATCAGAATATATAGTTACATCTTCTTCAATATCAATAGATATAGTTATTTTCTTTACTTCTGCTAATATTTTAAAATACTCTACTCTTTGCTTCACAATAGAAGATAAATCTAAGATTTCATTTTGTGAAATAATTTTATTGTTTAGTGTCAAAAAGGTCAAATCTTCATAGATATTCGAGATAGTTTTTGCACCTATATCAATTCTTTTTATTTTTTTTGCCAATTTTTCATCCAGTTTTGATGTATCAATCATTTCAACATTTGTAATGATTGCAGAAACTGGCGTATTTAACTCATGGGTTGTATCTTTAATAAATCTATCAAGTAGATGTAAAGAATCTCTCATAGGTTTTAAAAATAGTTTTAATAAAAAATACCCAATAAATATCATAAAAATAAAAGCTAAAATAACAAAAATAAAAATCTCTTTTTTTAAAGTTTCTAACCAGAGGTTATTACTTGGTATTTCTAAAACTACATATTTAGCCCCTAAATAGTATGATTCTGGTTCTTTTATAAAATGAATTTTTGATTCTGTTGTATAAATCACTTTATCCAAATGCAAATCATTTGATTCAAGTGTTGAAAAAATAAGTTTTTTATCACTATCATAAATAGCAGAATTAAACTTTTCATCTCTTGGATAAAACTTATATTTATCAAAATTGATATGCAAATCTTTAAGTCTAAAAATCAAATCATTTGAATACTCTTGTAAGATAATTCTTTTTTCTTGAAGCATTAAATTTTTTTGAAAATTAAAATACATAAAGGAGATAAAAAAAAGTATAACTATAGTCAAAAAAGAATAAAGGGATAAAAACCCTAAAAGTGTCCTTTTTTCACTTTGTGTTAAATCGATATCCAAGCTTTTTAAGACTAACAATTCTATCTTTTCCTAACACTTTTCTTAAATTTTTTATATATGTTCTCAAAGAGTTATCACTATATTGTTCATCATAATCCCATACATAATCATATATTCTTTCATGAGCTAAAACCTGATCTTTATTTTGTAGAAAAAACTTTAATAGTTTTAATTCTTTTAGATTTAACTGAACTATTTGTTCATCTTTTTTAAGTTCATTTGTAGTTGTACTAAAAGTGATATTATCATCTATTTTTATCTCTTCACTTTTATTTGAAAATTCCCTTTTTATAATAGTTTGTACCCTAAGAAGTAACTCTTTTAACTCAAAAGGTTTTCTTATATAATCATCACAACCACTTTGAAAACCCTCTTCTAACGAATCCATAGAGTTTAATGAAGTAATATAAATAGCTGGTGTTGTATTATCTTGTTCTCTTATTTGTTTAAGTAGTTCAAAACCATTTAATAAAGGAACATTTACATCCAATAAAAAAAGATCAAAACTATTTTCATATACTATTTCTAAGGCCTCTTGTCCATCATATACAGGTACAACTTCAAAGCCTTGTTCTTCAAAATAATCCACTATAGTTTCACTAAGAGTTAAGTCATCTTCTAAAAGTAATAGTTTTGTTTTCATTATCTTTTTTGTTTTTTCAAATTTTCTTCATATTTTTTTCTCTCGTTTTGAGACATCGTAGGAACTCTACTTTTTAACTCTTTTTCAAATTTATATCTGTTTTCTTGTTTAACATATCCCATAATAGCAATTAACTCTTGGGTACTCATCTCAGAATAGTCTTCAGCATATAAATTTGAAATTAAAAATAGATTTAAAATAATAAAAATTAAAAATTTTTTCATATATAATCTCTTCAAATATTTTTGTAATGATACCATAAAAATTGTAGAATAATCGTAAAATAAGCCTTTTATCAATAGGTTTAAAAAGAAATTTAATAAACTTTATACTAAAATCAAGCAAAAAAGAAAAGAGAGAATAATGAAAAAGTTAATAACACTTTCAATACTATCAACTATAATTTTTACAGGTTGTATTGGAGGAGGAAATGAGAAGCAAGAATGGAGTGCATTAATATTTCCTGATAAAAATAATACTAAAAGAAGTAAGAAAATTGGTACTTATCCTACTTTAGAAGAGTGTCAAAAAGCATCAAAAGATGAACTTACAAAACTTGATTTAACTTCAACTGGTACGTATAAATGTGGGCTTAATTGTAAATATCATGAAGGAATGAAAATAGATATTTGCGAAAAACTAGCTGACTAATCTTCATCAAATGGAAAAGATTGATTTAAAATATATTTATAAATTACTCTTAGATAAAAAAAAATCATTAGTTTTAGGACAATTTGTAACTATAATAGGAATACTAATAAGTATTCCTATCCCTTTAATGCTTCCTGCATTAGTAGATGAAATACTACTAGATAAACCAGATTTTTTTGTAAATACAATTGATAAGTATTTAGGTATAGGTGATACCTTTTATTATATAGCTATAGTAACCATAGTTGTGATACTTTTAAGAATTATACACTTTATATTTAGTGTTATTATCACAAAAATTTTTACAAGTATTTCAAAATATGTAACTTATAAAATAAGAGAAAAACTTCTAAACCATCTAAAACAAGTTTGTATGAATGAATATGAAAGCTTAGGAAGTGGAGCTATCTCTTCAAATCTTATAACAGATGTTAATACACTTGATAATTTTATTATCACAGGTGCTAGTAAATTTGTATCTTCTGTATTAACATTGATTGCAGTATCTATTGTAATGATTGCAATTCATCCTATTTTAGGGTTAATGATTTTATTTATACAACCAATTATTATAATACTTTCAAAAAAAATCTCTGCACAAGTTGGAACACTAAAAAAGATTGAAAATAAATCTATTGAAGAGTTTCAAGATAATATCTCAGAATCATTAGAACTATTTGGGCAAATAAAAGCAAGCAATAAAGAAAACCTCTTTTTTAATAACTCAATAACAAAAGCAAAAAATATACAACAAACCTCAAATGAGTATAGTTATAAAAGTGTAGCCTTTGAAAGATTTTCTTTTACTATCTTTTTAATTGCATTTGAAGTTTTAAGAGCCAGTGGATTGGTTATGGTTGCTTATAGTGATTTAAGTATTGGTATGATGTTTGCTATGTTTGGATATATTTGGTTTATCATGACACCTGTTCAAGATATCTTGTCTATTCAATACTCTTACTCCACTGCAAATGCTGCAATTGATAGACTAAATAAAATTTTACAATTAAATGTAGAAAAAAATGGATCAAAACAATTAAATAAAATCAATAATGGAATAAATATAGTTTTAAAAAATGTATCATTTTCTTATAATGAATCGAAAAAAGTACTAGAAAATATAAGCTTATCTATAAATGCAGGAGAAAAAATAGCTTTAATTGGAGCAAGTGGAAGTGGAAAAACCACACTAGCACAAGTGATTGCAACCTTTTATACTAAACAAAGTGGAGAGATATACTACAATAATATAAGTGTAGATGAGATAGATAAACAATCATTAAGAGATGAACTATTTCTAGTATTACAAATGCCTATTTTATTTAACAATACACTAAAATTTAATATTACTATGGGTAGAGATATTAGTGACGAGAAAATTTTCAAAGCTTTAGAGATTGCACAACTTAAAGAAACTGTTGAAAAAATGGAAAATGGTCTTGATACAATAGTTGGAAAACATGGTATTAGACTAAGCGGTGGTCAAAGACAAAGATTATCAATAGCAAGAATGATTATATCAAATCCTTCAATTGTTATATTTGATGAATCAACCTCTGCTTTAGATGTTCATACAGAAGCAAAGCTATTTAATGCCCTTGAATCTATTTTAAAAGAAAAAACAGTAATAACTATAGCCCATAGATTAAGTACAGTAAAAAATGCAAATAAAATATATGTTTTAGATAATGGCAAAATTGTACAAAGTGGAACCCATGAAGAATTAGAAGATGAAGAGGGACACTATTTAGAATTTATTAAAAAGCAGTTAATCTAATGATTTATTACCTTAGTTTAGAAGATTTACAAAATAAAGAGACTTTAGAAAAATATATTTATCCCAATATGAAAGAAAACTATTATTGGAGTGATGATTATTCAACTGAATTTTATATCCAAGCTGCAAAATGTGGATTTATAACTACCTCTATGTATTATCAAGATAAATTTATACTACTACCTGAAATTCAATTCGAATATGCCGTTTTAGAGTTTGATGAGATAATAATCCCAAAAAAGGTAAAGAAACTAATCAATAAACAAGAATATAGTTTTTCTATAAATAAAAGATTCAATGAAGTTTTAAATCGTATCAAAGAGTATCATAAAGATTCTTGGTTAAACGATGATTATATAACAATTCTGAATAATATATACAATTATAATACTACAAAAGAAAATTTTGAATTATTGAGTATAGAAATTAGTGATAAAAAAAACGATTTTTTGGTTTCTGGTGAGATTGGTTATAAAATTAATTCAAATTATACTTCCCTTACAGGCTTTACTACAAAAGATAAAAAATATAACAATTGGGGAAAACTACAATTAGTCCTTTTAAATGAATATTTAAAAAATAACAACTATACGTACTGGAATTTGGGTCATCCTCAATTAGAATATAAAATTGACTTAGGTGCAAAAGTTTTATCAAGAGAAAAATTTCTTAAAAAATTTGCCATAAAATAATAATAAAATAACTATCATTTTATTATTTCTTAAAGTTTAATAAGAATTGTCTCATAATTGTCTCAATTTAAGGTAACTTTTATAATAGATTATGTTATAATTACAAAAAAAAGTGAAGGGTAAAATTATGAGCAGTAATATTAGCATTGATTTAACTAAAGAAATGGAAAGATTTCTTAAAAGTAAATCTAAAGAATTTAATTTAACTATTGAAGATACATTGGTTGAACTAATCAATCAACAAATTGACAGTAGAATTGACTTGGGAAAAGGTTTCTATTATGATAAAGTACTAAAAAAAGTATTTGATAGAAAAAATGTTGATGTTGGGTTAACAAAAACTCAAATGAATATATTCAATACATTGTTAAAAAGTAGAGGTAACATTGTAGATGTTGAAGTAATAAAAAAAGCAGCATGGAAAGATAAAAATACTTCTATTTTTACATTAAGAAATATGATTAAACAAATTAGAGATAAAACTTACTATGGATTAATCAAAAGTCATTCAAGTAGAGGATACTCTGCAGGATTTTAATCATTTTTAGTCTCCTTAAAGGAGACTAAAAAAATATATATAATTTATTTCTTACTACTATAGAACTCTTCATTAGTAAATTTATCATCATTTTTATCATCTGTAATTTTTCTTTTTAAAAATAATAAAAACTCAATTAATATTAGTCCAGTAACTGTAAAAATAATAATATTAAGAATAAAAGTTAGACTAAAAATCTCATTTGCAGGCATAGAAAACCCTTATAACTTATTTACAAAAATATTATCATATTTTTGTCTCAACTTTGTCTCAACTTATAATTTTTATTATATTTTATGATTTTTATACTTTTTTACCCATCTTTTAAAAAGTCTATGGGTTTGAATATCTTCTAGAAAATCTTTTTTATTTATTATAGATTCAACTAATAAATAAGCTAAATAAGGAGAAAGAACATAACCTCTTCCACCCACTCCATTTAGAACATATAAATTTTCTAATTGCGATAACATTTTGTCTTTTATAAAAGAACCATTAACCAAATGAGGAAAGTTATCTAAAGTTTTTTTTGAATCAATTAATCTACCAAGCATTGGAAAATAATCAATACTTGATGCTCTTGGTCCAATTTTTATATCTAATAATTCAACATTTTCTAAAGATTTAATACTATTTGCCAAGCTTATAAGCTTTTTTGTATCATCTAAAATTAAATCATTTGTATATGTATCATGGGAAAAATTATCTAGTCCTAGCTTTTTTAGACAATGATTACAAACATTTAAATCACATTCTATTCTATTGTGAGTTGCACCAATGGATGTTATATAACCATTTTTTTCTTTTACAGATGTTGAATGGGACAAAGAACAATCTTTATGATAGTTTTTTGTAGTTTGAGTTGATGTAAATATATCAATTTTTTGACCCCATACAGCTCTAATATTAAAATATTCTTCTTCTATTAAAGAGATATCAGCTCCAGTAGTTAAAATAAGGTTTTTTGCTTTAAATTCATCATTTATTAACCAAAAGTTTTCATATTTTTCTATTTTTACAACTTCGTATTTAAATAAAGTTTCAACCTCTTGTGACAAATATTTACAAATGTTATAAGAGTTTACTTGTGAACCAACTTTAAAATAGTAACCATCTTCCATCTCTTCATAAGGAAAATCCATAAAAGGGATATATGTTTCAAATTTATCTCTATCCTCTTGATTTTTTGGAATTCTTACTACTCCACAATTTGTAATCTCTGTTGGAATATTTTCTAAATAAAAATTTGTAGAAAATTTTAAAGCATCTGTAACTAAATCTTTAAATTTGTTTGTTTTGCCTAAAAGTGGAGATAAAAAAGCCCCAGCAGCTCCACTAGCTCCCTGGGCTAAATCACAATTTCTATCAATAAGTAAAATAGAATCAGAGTATTTTGAAAGGAAATATGAAGTACTACATCCAGCGATTCCGGCTCCAACTATGATATAATCATAATCTTTAGACATCTTTGTTTATCTCTTTTTGAAGTTGAAAATTTGGTCTCCAATATCCTCTTCCACCTCTAAGACTCACACATTTATGATTGGGAAATCTTTTTTTATAATAATCTAATCTCTCTTTTGTAGTTTTTCCAGTATCACAATAAAATACAAACACTGTACCTTCAGGCATTTTTTCCATCTCATATGGATTATATGTGATTGTTTCTATATTATCAATAGGTTTTAATATCGTATCAATTAAAACCACTTCTATACCTTGTTTTTCAAGTTCTACTATATTTTTATATAACTCTTGTTGAGTCCATTCATCTTTATTAAACATAAAAGAATAATTACAAAATATTTATTAAAAGAAGTTAAAATCAAAATAAATCTTAGTCAGTATGACTCAAACTATCTCTCTTAAAATACCTCCTGATTAATATAATTGCTAAATATTATTTAAAAGTTGATTGACATTGACTCAAGTTTTTGATAAAATATTAACTTAAATAAATAGAATAAATTATTAGGATTTAAAATGGCGAAAAGTTTATATGAAACATTAGAAGTAAATGAATCTGCTTCAGCAGATGAAATAAAAAAAGCATATAGAAAACTTGCAAGAAAATATCACCCTGATGTAAACAAAGACCCTAATGCTGAAGAAAAATTTAAAGAGATTAATGCAGCTTATGAGGTTTTATCAGACCCTGAGAAAAAACAACAATATGATCAATTTGGTGATTCAATGTTTGGAGGTCAAAACTTCCATGATTTTGCAAGAGGTCAAGGTTCAGGTGTAGATTTAGATGAAATTCTAAGACAAATGTTTGGTCAAGGGGGCTTTGGCGGTAGTAGATTTTCTTCATCTGGATTTAGTGGTTTTGGAGGATTTAATGGAGGTTTCAATGAACCAGATTTAGATACACAAGCTCAAATAACTATTGCATTTGATGTATCAATATTGGGTGGAAAACAACATATATCATTAAATGGAGAATCATTTGATATAAAAATTCCAGAAGGGATAAAAGATGGTCAAAAGATTCGTGCAAAAGGTAAAGGAAAATCATACCAAGGTAAACGTGGAGATTTAATTATTAAAATAAATATTGCTCAAAGTCCTGAGTATACAAGGGATAATAATACTTTAACAAAAGTTTTTGATATACCCTTAAAAACTGCACTTTTTGGTGGAAAAGTTGAGATAAAAACTCTTCATAAAGATATTACACTAAAAGTTCCACAAAATACTAAAGAAAACCAAAAATTTAGAGTAAAAGAATTAGGGGTTTTAGATAGAACTAGTGGAGTTAAAGGTGATTTATTTCTAAAAGCAAATATTATATTACCTAAAGTTGAAGATTTAGATGAAAATCTACGAACATTATTAGAAGAGAAATTACCTGAAACAGTATAAAAGGAGTAATTATGGATAATAATGCATACAATGAACCTGTTTATCTAATTTCAGCAGTTGCAGAGATTTTAAATATACATCCTCAAACACTAAGACAATATGAAAGAGAAGGTTTAATCAAACCTTCTCGTACAAATGGAAAAATTAGATTATATTCTCAAAAAGATATTGATCATATAAAATATGTTTTAACTCTAACAAGAGAACTAGGTATAAATCTTGCGGGAGTTGATTTAATACTTCAGTTAAATGACAAAATAAGTGCTCTTGAAGAAGAGGTTGAATCGTATAAAGGAAAATTAAAAGATGTAAATAAATTTGGAATAGTTCCAAATTCAAAAGCATTGGTTATTAAAAAAAGCTCATATGATATAGTTATATTTGAAGAGTAATCAATAAAATCTAACTATTAGTTAGATTTATTGAGGAATAATTTGATATTGAACCTTGTAATCTCTCATTAAAGGTGGAACATCTAAGAAATTTTCATCATCCATTGATAGTTTTTGAGGACTATCTTCATTCTCTTTTGTTTCAACTTCTGGTGATAAGTTTTTAGATTCAAATCCAGTTGCAACTATGGTTATTTTTACTTCATCAGTT
Source organism: Arcobacter sp. (assembly GCA_003252105.1). Classification (GTDB taxonomy): domain Bacteria; phylum Campylobacterota; class Campylobacteria; order Campylobacterales; family Arcobacteraceae; genus Halarcobacter. The sequence goes on along the minus strand of QKDL01000088.1, from coordinate 13,752 downwards.
TCTAAAGTATTATCAGAAGTTGTACCAAAAATAATCTCTGCATTTGAATCAATAGTATCATGGATTCTTGACATTACATCATTTATTGCAAAAAGTGATACTTGTGGATGGATATTAAAGTGGATTAAAATACCTTTTGCTCCACTAAGTGATACTTTATCTAATAGTGGAGATTCAATTGCATTTTCTAAAGCTCTTTGGGCTGCATTCTCCCCTTTGGCTTTACCAATACCCATTAGAGCCATACCTCTGTGTTGCATAATTGTTTTTACATCTGCAAAGTCAGTATTAATATCTGAATTCCCAGGATTTAAGATAACTTCACTCATACCATTTACAGCTTGATAAAGAATATTATCAATAATTTTGAAGGCATCTTTCATACCAACATTTTCATCAATAATCTCTAATAATCTATCATTTGGAATTACAATAATTGAATCACTAACTTTTTTAATCTCTTCTAATCCAAGATTTGCTAAACCAGCTCTTTTTTTACCTTCCCAAGTAAAAGGCTTAGTTACAACAGAAACAGTAAGAGCACCTATCTCTTTTGCTGCTTTTGCAATAATTGCAGCAGCACCTGTACCTGTTCCACCACCAAGACCTGCAGCAATAAATACAATGTCTGCACCTTTTAGTGAATTTTTAATATCTTCATAACTTTCAACTGCCGAATCACGTCCAACCTCAGGCTTCATACCAGCACCAAGACCTTTTGTAAGTTTAATTCCTAATTGGATTTTTTTTGGTGCTTTTGATATATGAAGTACTTGCATATCAGTATTTGCAGCAATCAAATCTATCTTATGAGTCCCTTCATTTATCATGTGGTTGACCATATTACAACCACCACCACCAACTCCAATAACTGAAATTTTAGCTACATTATCCGACAACGTTTGATTTGGCATTTCCACTTTTATATCATCCACCTTAAATAAATTATCATTCATCAAAACCACTCCGTGATCATATTCCAGATTCTTGATACTCCTTTACCTTTTTTATCTTTTGATATAGTAGGTAAAATAGTTGTATTTGTATTACCTTTAATTATTCCATCATCTGCTCTAGTTTTTTGCTCTTTTTGTGCAGTTTTAGGTTTAATTTGTTCACTTGTTGATATAAGTTCTTCATTTACAGATGGTGTTTCTTCTATTTTAACTTTCATCATCAAGTTTTTATTTGAATCTAGTTCGAAATTTCTATTTGGTTCTAAAGAATATAATAAAAGACCAACAATAGTTGCCATCTTTTCATCTTCAAAACTCATATATCCATTTTTAATATTTATTGGCGTAGAAATTTTTACAGGTAAGTTATCAAAAATCAAAGTTGCTAACTCTTTCATTCCTGTAAGTTTCGACATACCACCAGTTATTACAATCCCTGCCCCCAAGTTTTCATGAATTCCACTTTTTTTAAGAGAGTTTTTCACTAAAACTAATGTCTCTTCAACTCTTGCATGAATAATTGTTTGTATATGTTCTAAAGAAACCTCAGATGAGTTTTTTTCATCCCCTATTCTTGGAGTTCTAACTTTTTTATTTGCTAACTCTTCTGAAGTTTTTAAAAGATCACCATATTCAGTTTTTATTTTTTCAGCTGCAATTGGTGGAGTGTGTAACATAACAGATAAGTCATTTGTTATATGGTGTGACCCAACAGGTACAAAACCATTATAAATAAGAGAACTTCCTTTGTAACATGAGTATTCTGTTGTAGTATCACCCATATTAATTACAGTTGCCCCAAAATTCTTTTGTTGTTCATCTAATATTGAAATTGCAGAAGCATATGAATCTAGGACAAAATTATTTACACTTAAACCTGCCATTTTAAAAGCTGATTTTATATTTGTTAATGCAGTTTTTTTAGCAGTAACAATAAAAACAGAGGCCTCAAGCCTAGAACCATTCATATTAAGTGGATTTTCTACATCTGCAGAATCATCTATTTTAAATGATAAAGGTACCACATGGATAACTTCATATTCAGGAATTATTGTAGCATTGTACAATGCCATTTGAAGAACTTGATTTATTTCACTCTCAGTAATCAATCCATTTGGTACATTTACACTACCAGAACTTCTAACACCTTTAGTATATGCTCCTGATATAGATACAACAGTTGAATCAATAGGTTCTGTTGTATTTTTTTTAGCTATAAAAACAGCCTCTTTTATACACTTAGATGCAACTTCAATATTTGAAATCACACCTTTATTTATACCTTTACTTTTAGCAGAACCTGTTCCTAAAATATTGATTTTATATTCTAAATTATTTCTTGCTATTACTGCTATTATTCCTGATGAACCAATATCAATTGCTAAAAGAGTTTTATTCAATTATTACTCCTCAAACTTTAAATCTGATTGAACTTCATATCTTTTTTCTAAATTTTTTACTAGATTATTCATAAGTTCTTGATTTAATAAATTATTTAAAGTAGATTTTACTGCTTCATCTTTTTTATCATCATATTCTACAAATTTTGTATCATGAATCTCATATAAAACTACTTTGTTTCCTATTGAGATTTTACCTTTTTTCTCTGTAGTTGTAAAAAGTTTATTTAAAAATGTTGAAGCTTCATTTTGATTTAAACCAACAATCTTATCAAAAGAACCTCTAGATACATAACCAATATTTTTACCTTTAAAATCTTTTAAAAGTTCTGTAGCTTTTTTCTCTAAAGCTATTGATTTAGCTACTTCATTATAATCTTTTGAAACCATATCTTTTGCTTGTTCAAAAGATAAAGTTTTTGGAACAATTTTGTTAGTCATTTTAATTGTAATATATTTTCCATCTATTAAAATTGGTTTTAAAATATCTCCTGGAACCATTGCTAAAATATCTTTATTACTCTCTATACCAAAAGGTAAATCTTTTTCTAAGTAGTTTTTAGATGTTGTAAATTTCTCTTCACCTTTTTTAAGCTTTAGATATTTTTTTAAAGCTGTAGTTTTACTCTCATTTTCATTTAAAACTTTTAAGATATCAGCTTTTGCTTCTTCTAAAGTTTTGATTTTTCCATCTTCTTTTTTATAATCTGTTTTAAAATCATTATAATGTTTTGCTATCTCTTCATCACTAAAGTTTTTCTTAGAGATTGAGATTTCATCTATTTGAAGTTCTACTGATGGCTCTGATTTATAACTATCTTTATTTGTATTCCAATAATTTTTTAAATCTTCATCTTTAATTGTAACTGTTAAATCATCTGAATTTAAAACCTCTATAGAGATTTCATCTTCTGAAAATAATAATTCATTTAGATTTTTGATTTCATTTTTAGCTGCTTCAACTTTAAATAATGATTCAACTTTTTGTAAAAGTAAATCTCTTTTGATTGAAGCTTCAAAATCTGTAGGTGTTGTTCTATTTTGTTGTAGAACAGTTACATATGTGTTTTTATCAAACTTACCATCTTTTTTAAAGGCTTCATATTTCACTAATTGTTTTGCAATCTCTTCATCTGTAACATCTAAACCTAACTCATCAGCATAAGATAATATAAGATTTTTTTGAATAACTAAAGTATATGCTGCATTTTTTAATTTTAATTTATCAGCCATCTCTTGATTGAACTGATCTCCAAACATTCGTGAATATTGATTGTATAAATTTGAGTATTCATTTTGGTACTCTGTAACAGAAACTTCTCTATCTCCTACAACAGCTACAGCTCCACCTTTTGAACCATAATCATAAGAACCCCAGCCAACAAAACCTGCTCCGACAAATGCGATAGTACTTATCCAAATAGTTATTACAAGCCATTTTTTGTGTCTTTGCATCCAAGTTATCATAAAATATTACCCTTTTAAAAATTTTAGATATATTACTTAAAAGTTACTTTTAAATAGGTAAAAGTAATTGTTAAATAGATTAATTTTGTTTAGATAACAAATCGTTAATTACAGATTCTCTTTTTGTAGTTTCAATTCTTTTACATGCAGTTTTAAAAGCTTCCTCTTCTCCAACAATAAAACACATCTTTTTTGCTCTAGTAATTGCGGTGTAAAGAAGCTTTGTATTATGCATGATATAGTGGGAAAAACTCATAGGAATAAGGGCATTTTCATACTCCATACCTTGTGTTTTATGGATAGTCAAACAATATGCAAGACTAAGTAATGAAGCTAAATCATCAAAATCATAAAATACAACCATATCATCACTAGGATATAAAACAATACATTGATTTTCTTCAAAATTAAGTTTAATTATAAGTCCTAATTGTCCATTGAAAACTCTTTTTTCCATAAACTCAGAAGAACCTGTTTTATACATCTGCATCGTTTGAGCTTTCATATTTTCATTTTTAGTATGGATAACTTTATCACTCATTTTATACTCATAAAGTTTTGTTTTATACCCTTTTGCTTTTACATGATTAAAAAGTGTTTGCAATTGCATATTTAAGTTTTCAACACCTAAACTTCCAGCTTTCATTGGGGTTATAACTTGAAATAGAGTTAAAGCTTTAGATATTTTTTTCTCTTTTATAAAGTCATAATATTTTTGTATAAAATGGGAAGAGATATTTAAAATTGTATTTAAAATATTCTCACTAATTTGTGCTCTTAGGTTTGAAAATTCACTTTTTGATGCAGAATTTTTTATTGCATAATAGTTATTTTGGGATACATCTACAAATTTAAAATCTTTATAATCCTGCTTATACTCAGGAACATGACCTTGTCTTATATCATTTGCAATTACTGCAATAGCTTGATCACTACTTTGTCTATATATTTGTTCTAGTTTGCAAATTGGAGCTAAATCATGTTTTATGGCATCAGCTAAAATATTACCTGCACCAATAGCAGGAAGCTGTCCATCATCACCAACAACTATAAAGATTGTATCATCATGAATTTTTTTTGTTAAATTATAAAACATAACAGAGTTTACCATTGAAGCTTCATCCAAAAGTATCACTTTGTGAGGGAAAAACTCTTTATCTTCATGTTTTACAAAAAGAGACTGAATAGTCGAACTGTTATAACCTGTTGTATCAGATATCCTTTGACTTGCTATCCCACTTAATGCAATAGTTATAATATCATCAAAAGATACAATCTCTTCAAGTAGTTCTAAAATTGCCCTACTAGAAGTTGATTTACCTGTTCCTGCATAACCAATCAAAAACAATGTTTTATGCCCTTGATTTATAAGTTCAACTGCCTTTTTTTGTTCTTCGTTTAGTTTAAAACCTAAGCTTTCCTCTTTTTTCTCAATATACTCATCAAATGCAGCGATAATTCTTGGATTTGATTCATTTTCTCTTCTTTGAAAAAATTCCAAAACTCTTCTTTCTGCAAAATACAACATAGCAGGAGATAACCTATACTGTGTTGTCTGAAATATATCTTCTTGGGCTAACATTGTTGTAACTACTTGTTCATATAATTCTTCTTCATTTTGAAAATGCAATGATTCATCAAGAAGTTTAAATAGATGAGATTTATCTATTGAAGAGTTACCATTGTTATCACAAAATTCTCTTAGAGTATAATTTACACAGGCATTTATTCTAAACTCAGATTTTGGATCTATACCTAAAGACTTGGCTATCTCATCTGCTCTTTTAAAACCTATACCTTTTATATTTATAAGAATATATGGATTATCTTTTATTTTCTCTATTAGATTATCAACTTCACTAAAATGAGAATAGATTTTTGTAATTAGGTTAGATGTTACACCAAATTTTGATAAAAAGCTTCCTAACTCTCTTAAATGTTTAAATTTTTGCCAAGATGATACTATTTTTTGAAGTTTTTTCTCTTTTATTCCTTTGAACTTCAAAAGTTCGTGAGGTCTTTCATTTAAAATCTCAATTAACTCTTCTTCACTAAACTCTTCTAAAAGCTCATGGGCAAACTTTTTACCCACACCTTTTACAATTTTTGTTAAAAAGAAAAATAGCTCTGCTTCTTTTAGCTGTAATGTTTGAAACTCAAATTGAACACCATATTTTTTGTGTGTAGTCCAATTTCCTGTTAGAAGTATCTCTTCGCCAACAATTTTTTCTATATCTGTATCAAAATATGTACCGCAAATCTTTTGATTGTTTTCTAAAACTGCTATTGTGTACTTTGTTTCATCATTTGTATATAAAACTTTTTTTAAAACACCTGAGAGGTTAAACAGTTTCTCTTCTTGGTTTGATTCAATCTCTTTCATCAATAGCCATCATCAAACTTTGACTTTTTATGTTTCTCTTTTTTGTAAGAACTTCTATTTTTCTCTTTTTGTAATAGATTTGCTTCTTTTAATAAAGTTGCTCTTTCATTTTCAAAGCTTGAAGAGGAGTTTTGAGTATATTCTAAAGTTTTATTTATAAAAGCTATTAAACCTGATAAATATGCAGAGTTTAAATCAACAGCTTTTACCCGTTTGATATCTTCATAATTTTTTAGTGTTCTTTCTATAAATAGGCTTTTATCAAAGTTTTCTAGTTTTAATAAAGATAAAGTTCTAGTAAAAAATTTTTCTAGAACTCTTATATATCTTATTCTTAGTTGTTTTTCATGCATTATAAAATAGTATCAATATTTTCTAGTGGTCTAGCAACTACTGCTTTATCACCTTTTATAATAATTGGTCTTTCTATAAGTTTTGGGTTCTCAATCATTGCTTTTATTAAACTATCTTCATCTTCAACATCTTTTAGATTTAATTCTTTATAGATAGTTTCACCTTTTCTCATTAGCTCTTGTGGATGCATCCCTAAAAGTTTCAAAACCTCTTTTAACTCTTCAAAACTTGGCGTAGTATCTAAATATTTTATAATTTGTGGTTCTATACCTTTTTCTTCCAAATATGTAAGTGCATTTCTTGATTTTGAACATCTTGGATTATGCCAGATTATAATATTTTCCAATTTTTCCCTTTAAAATTTTGGTAATTTTTCATTTAATAAATCAATTCCTAATTCTGAAAGATTTAAATGTATTTGACCTATCTTTTTAGTTTTATTATTTACAACTATAGGAGAAGCAATATCCATTGAAGAGTTAGAAACATGTGCTTGTAAAACAAATATATAATAAATAGAAACATCTTCTAAAGATTCAATTTCTAGTTTTTCTTTAAAATCTTCCGGAAATTCAAAAGCAAGTGATTTTAAAGCACCAAAACTCATCAGCCTTAATTTTACACCTGTTTCTTTTCCTTGAATCAATGAAAAAAAATCATCTAGTTTTATCAATTCAAATTCTGTTTCTTCTTCACAACCATCAATAGGTACAACTACTGTATAACTCATTTCTAACCTTATTTAAAGTCAAAATTGTACAAAAAATTACTTTTCTTGTCAATTAGTTTCTCTATAAATTATGGTATACTAAACCATGATAGTTTCAAATAATAGCATACTTAACATTTTATTACCAAATGATAACAAAGCTTTAAAAGAAGTTCTTAAAGATGCTGATACAAAAACTTTAGAAAATTTAAAAAGTAATAATAAAAATGTAAATGATGTTTTAAAAGATTTATTTACTCAATTAAAAACAGGAAATAAAACAAACACTACAGTAGAAAACCTGTTAAAAAATACAAATATATTTAAAGATTTAGGAAACTTCACTTCATCTGTAAAAACCCTACAAGATGAGATTAAGAACAATCCAAGTTTAGAAAAGTATAAACCTATATTAGATAGTTTTTTAAAAGATATCTCATCAATAGATGATAACTCTCTAAAAGAGTTATTAAATAAATCAGGGGTTTTTCAAGAAGCTAAAATTACAAATAGTTTATTATCAAATACAACATTGCCAAAAAATCTTGAAGATATATTAAATCAAATCAAAAGTTTAATAAAAAATTTACCCCAAGCTGAGATTAAAAATATTGAAAGTTTGATTGAAAAACTGATACAAAACAATAAAGGTGGAAATACAGCTTCTAACATACAAAATAATACTGATTTAAAATCTTTAATAAATTTATTGCAAAACCTTTCAAAACAATTACCAGATAAACAAGTTTTAGATTTGACAAGTTTAACAAATCAACTAAAAAATATCTCGTCAAATGCCCAATTAGTCGAATCAAAACTATCAAATAGTATTGAAGGACAAATAAAAAATTTATTAACCCAAATAAAAGAACAATTGCAGCCAATTTCAAATCAACCAGAGATAAAGTCAATGATGAATAATATTGATAAAATATTAAAGAGTGATTCAATTAATTTACAAGATTTAAAAACTATGAGTTCATCACTAGAAACCTTATCAAAATCTAACTCTAATCAAAATCTAAATAATCTATCTAATCAACTTAAAAATTTAATTAGTAACAATGAAACTATAGAGGAGAATTTTAATTTAAAAACCTCTAAAGAAAATATCATAACACAAACAAAAGATATACTTTTTCAACTAAAAAATGAATTACAAAACAATAAAACCATTCCAAACTCACAAACAATACTAAAACAAATAGATAATTTGATTCTAAATAACAATCTTTTTTCAAAAAACACAGAACTTATAGAACCCAAACAGTTATTAAACCAATTAGTAAATTTAGATGAAATAAAAACAGCAACAACTCAAAATTCAAATATCTCAAACTTAGTAAATAATTTAAAAGATTTGACTGATAAAATAACAAGTTTAGAAAATAAAATATTATCAAATACACCTGTTGGTGAGCAAAAAAATATATTAACACAAAACATAAAAGAGGCTTTAACAAGCTTGAAAAATGAACTTTTAACAAACAATACTATTGATTCTAAAATGGCAAATCAAGTTATTGATAAACTTTTAAATATACAAAATCTATTTTCAAAAATTGAATTACCCCAAGATTTAAAAGCTTTACAACAAACTATCCAATCACAAAGTTCAAATCTTACAAACTTTCAAAGTCTATTTAGTTCAAATATAGATAATTTGATTTTAAATTTGAAAGAAGCAATAATAAACTCTTCAAATAATCCAACTAATCTAAATCTTCAGCAAACTATTTTAAAAAATGTTGAAAAACTTGAAAATCTACTAAATAACTTTCCTCTTGATTCAAATAAAATAAATACAAAAGAGACTATTCAAAACAATATACAAAATGATTTAAAAACTGTTTTATTACAAATGCAAGATGATTTATCTTCAAAAACTGACCCTAAATCTATGGATACCTTAAAACATGTTGATAAAATGGTTACGCAAATAGAATATTTTCAGCTTTTATCAATAAGCTCAAATAGTAATAATGTTTATATTCCATTTTTATGGGATATGTTAGAAGATGGAAATATTTCAATGAAAAAACTAAATGAAGACAGATTTTATTGTGAAATAAATCTAAATCTTAAAGAGTTTGGACAAACTCAACTATTATTATCAATGTATGATAAAAATAAATTAGATCTGTCAATTTTTGCATCAAAAGAGAGTTTTAAACAAGCAATTAGAGAAAACTTTTTTAAACTTCGAACAGCACTTAATAAAGCAGATTTAATACCTGTAAATATTAAAATTATTGATTTAAAAAAAGAAAAAGAGATAGATACAGCTATAAAAAAACAAAATATCTACAATCAAGATAACCTAGATTTAGGTTTTGGAGTTGATATAAAGGTTTAGTATGGATAAAAATGAGATAAAAAAAGCTGTTGCCTTAAAATATGATATAGATATTGACAATGCTCCAAAAGTAGTTGCAAAAGGTAAAGGTGAAATTGCAGGGAATATCATAAAAATAGCCCAAGACAATAATATCCCAATCAAAAAAGATGAAGATTTAATTGAACTTTTATCAGCAATTGATATTGATAAAGAGATTCCACCAAATATGTATAAAGCTGTATCAGAAATATTTGCTTTTATTTATGATTTAACTACAATACAAAGAAAAAGAAAAGAAGCCTTAGATAAGTAATACTCAATAATGATATAAGTAGATTTTTAATATAATCCATAAAAAAATATAAAGAACTTCAATTTATGAAAATCACAAACCATGATAGTCCAATTTTTATAGTTATACTTTGTATATATTCTATTATTATTAATATCATCTCATCTATATATTTTTTTCCAATTTTATTTATTGGTATCTTATGTTTGTTGTTTTTTTTATGTATAAAACAAGAATACTATTACTCTTTGTTTTTTGTAATAATCACTTTTTTATTTATTGAATTAAACAATGGATTTAAGCCTTTTTCACTATCTTTATTAGCTGGATTTACATACTTTTTTGTAAAACCATATATAAAAAGAGTTTTATCATTTGAAAGTTCTACTCCATATATCTATATGGCTGTATTTTATTTAGGAACTTTTATTTTATGGTCATTAAATAATGAAATAAGTGCTCAATTAAACTATGTTTTACTCATAAACTTAATAATAGATTTCTTGATATTTGGAGTGTTTATTTGAGAAGGTTAAATTTAGTTTTTATTTTAATATCAATAATTTTATTAACTTTATTATTAAGAATATATTTTTTAAGTATAAAATCAAATACATATTATGAAGAATTATCTAAAAACAATTATATCAAAAGGGTTTATACAGTTCCAAATAGAGGAATTATAAGTGATAGAAATGGAAAACCACTAGCTATGAATAAATTAGGTTTTTCTATAAACATTAAACCCCATTTAAGATCAACAAAAAGAATACCTCTTCTAAAAAAATTGATAAATCTAATCAATGACCACTTTCCAGAATACTCAAAAGAAGAGTTATTTGAAAAGTATATGAAATTAGATTCTTCTTATAAGCATGATTTTGTAAAACTTGTTGATTATATCCCTTATGATAAGTTTTTTGATAAATATACACTCTTTAATTCACTAGATTCTATTAAGATTGAATCAGAAGTAAAAAGAATCTATCCCTATAAAGAAAATGGTGTTCATATAATAGGGTATGTAGGGAAAGCATCAAAACTTGATATTACAAAAAACCCTTTTTCTAAACATAGTGATATTATAGGTAAAGTAGGACTTGAAAAATATTATAACAATCATTTACAAGGGGAACTAGGATACAAAGATATAAAAGTTAATGCTTTGAATAAAGAGCTTGAAGTTTTAGATGAAAAAAAAGTATATTCTAACAATGATCTAAAAATCACTATTGATATAGAATTACAAAAATATGTAAAACAAATTTTCAATCACAAAAGTGGTGCTGTAATTGTAATGAATGCTAAAACAGGTGAATTACTTGTTGCTGCATCTTATCCAGAGTTTGATGCAAATATATTTGTTGATGGTATTTCAATTGAGGATTGGAATAAAATGATTAATGATTTTAATCATCCATTTACAAATAAAATTATCAATGGATTATACCCTCCTGGTTCAGTTATTAAAATGGGAGTTGCCCTATCCTTTTTAGAAAATGGAATCAAATCAAACTATACTGTTTTTGATAGTGGTTCATTAACATTAGGAAAAAGAAACTTTAGATGTTGGAAACATGAGGGGCATGGTATTGTTGGATTTAGGAAGGCTATTAGAGAAAGTTGTGATGATTTTTTTTATAAAGGTAGTTTAACAATAGGTATAAATAAAATTTCAAAAACATTGGCTAAGCTTGGGATTGGTGCAAAAACAGGAATTGATTTAGTTAATGAACATTTTGGGACAAATCCAAATAAATCATGGAAAGAGGAAAAGTATAGTGAACCTTGGTATATTGGAGAAACAGTTATTACCTCTATTGGGCAAGGTCAGATGTTAGTTACTCCCGTACAAATTGCACGATATACTGCATTTTTAGCAACAGGGAAACTTCCAAAACCACATTTTTCGGACTTAAACTACGAAGAACCTGAAGAGATAAAATTTGATAACAAATATATGCGAATGATGAGACAAGGAATGTATGATGTTATGAATCATGAAAAAGGTACCGCTGCATATTACTCAAAAAATTTAAAAATAAAAGTTGCAGGGAAAACTGGTACTGCACAAGTTATTTCAATCCCTCAATCTGAGAAAAAAAGAATGAAAGAGAGTGAACTTGAATATTATCATAGATCTCATGCTTGGTTAACAACTTATGGACCATATAAAAATCCTCAATATGTTGTTACTGTTTTAGTAGAGCATGGAGGACATGGTGGTAGTGCAGCAGGAGAAATAGTAAGTAAAATATACAATAAACTCTTAGAATTGAAATATATCAAGTAACATTGATTTCTTTATATTTAATAATATTTTAGATATTATCAACTTTCATTTTAACAGAGGATATTTTTTGAAATACATAATATTAGTATTATTTTTTACAGTTTCACTTTTTGCTCAACAACAAGATGCTCCTCCTGTTATAAACCTTTCAGTTGCTGCTTTAGAACAACCAGCACAATTTGTAAAAACTATAAATATCGCTATATTATTAACTCTTTTAGCCTTAGCTCCAACTTTATTACTAATGGTTACTAGTTTTACAAGACTTATGATTGTATTTTCATTGCTAAGACAAGCTATGGGGTTACAACAAACTCCTCCCAATCAAATTATTATTTCAATGTGTTTAGTTCTTACAATATTTATTATGGAACCATATGCAAAAAAATCATGGAATGAAGCAATCAAACCATATATGGATGAACAAATTGGATATGAAGAAGCTTTAGAAAAAGGTATAAAACCATTTAAAGAGTTTATGATAAAAAATACAAGAGAAGCTGATTTAGCCTTGTTTTATAGAATCAAAAAAGAGGAAAATCCAAAAAATATTGAGGATGTTCCAACAACACTATTAATGCCAGCATTTATAGTAAGTGAACTTAAAACAGCCTTTGAGATAGGATTTTTAATCTTTTTACCATTTTTAGTAATAGATATTATCGTAGCTTCCATCCTTATGTCACTAGGGATGATGATGTTACCTCCAGTTATGATATCCCTCCCTATTAAAATCATCTTTTTTATAGTTATAGATGGTTGGGCATTGATTATTGGAAATCTGGCCCAGTCCTTTAAGTAACTTAATATTATTTAATTCTAAAATATTTTTTACAAAAAAACAATTAAAAGAATACAAATCAATGCTAATTCTATTTTCCCAAAATTTATAATATCAACAGATGTAAACTTTGAATTAAATGATGAATCATAATATGCTAAATTTTTCATTTTTATTTCCTTTAGTAATATTTTATTACTAAAATATATAATAAAAGTTCTTAATTTAGAATAAAAATATATATTTAGTTTATTTTATAACATTTTAATTTCATCATCTTTTGTTGTTATCATACATAAAAATTCATAATCACTATCATAACATGCTTCATAGTGGTGGTTCACTCCCGCAGGTATATATATAAAATCTCCTTGTTTAGCTTGAAACTCTTCATCCCCTACTACAACTTTTGCAGTACCACTTAAAACATATTGTTGATGTTGTATCTCATTTGTATGATTTGGCATAGAACCACCATTTTTTAGAACTATTTTTCTTACTATAAAATCTTTATCCTCTTTTGGCGTTAAAACTGCAATTTTTGCTTCTACTGTTTTAGGAATATCATTTTTTTCAAAACTGTTTGAATCTTTACAATACATATAAATCCTTTTTTGCTAATTATATCAATATTTCTTAATTTTTATTTCTAATTTATGGTTATTAAATAATAACAAATCAAACAATTGAATTTTCAATCAAAAATAAGATAAATTAAACTAATATTTTAAAATAAGAAATATTTATAATATTTAATGTATAATATTTAATAATCAAAC
>QKDL01000055.1 GCA_003252105.1 Arcobacter sp. | reverse complement strand
CTTCCGGCTTCAACAAAGTCTGGACAAATACTTTAGCCGCAAACTTTCCAATGTAAATTGAGTATTACACCAACTAAAATAAAATGGTATAAAAAAATGTAAAGGTCAATTTCCCACCTTCCCGCATTTGAGAAGCCGAGTGTTTATTTATTGTTTCGGAAAAGTTTTGTAACTGTTTGAGCATAACAAATATGCTGGGAGCATATTTTTATGTGAGTTTTACAAAACAGAAACAATAAATAATAAGCGAGGGAACCTTCGGCTTCGAAACCCTGTGGGTGGTTTTTTTGCTACTTTTTTTTTCACAAAAAAAAGTCGAGAAAAGTTAAAACGTACAGAAAAAGTAAATTTAAAATCAAGTAGTTTCTAAACTATAAAAACTACTTATTTAGCGAATTAAAAGAATCTATAGTTTTTCCCAAACCACCCCATTAGGCGTATCCATCACAGAAATCCCAAGCACTGTTAACTTATCTCTAATCTTATCAGCACTTTCAAAATCCTTATCTTTTTTAGCCTGTGTTCTTTGCTCAATTAACTCTTCTATTTTTGAAATAGTTTGTTCATCTATCCCAAATTGGAAATATTTATAAGCATCCTCTTGACCAATTCCAAGAATCTCTCCTATAAAATCTAAAGTTGATACAAGCTCTTTTTTGAAGTTTTTATTTTTTGGATCTTTGTCTAATGTTTCATTTGCTAAATTTATATACTCATCAACTACTGAGATAGCTTTAGGAGTGTTTAAATCATCATTTAAAGAGTTTAGTAACTGCTCTTTTAAATCTTTGTTTACATTGCTTGAACCTAAGCCGTAAACTCTTTTTTTCACTCTATAAAATTTATCTAGTCTTTTTTTAGAAGAGATTAAATCCTCTTCGTTGAAATTGAAGTTTGCTCTGTATTGTGCTGTTAGAAGATAAAATCTTATAACCTCTCCAGAGTATGATTTTAGTATATCTTTTAGGAAAAAAGAGTTTCCTAAAGATTTACTCATTTTTTCTCCATCAATTGTTACAAAACCATTGTGCATCCAATATTTTGCAAGCTCTTTTTTTGTAGAACATCTTGTTTGTGCTGCTTCATTTTCATGGTGTGGAAAAAGTAAATCAGCTCCTCCACCGTGTATATCTATTTGGTAAGCTTCATCTTTGTATGCTAAGTGTTTATTTATCATAGCACTACACTCTATATGCCAACCTGGACGTCCATTTCCAAAAGGTGCTTCGTATGCCACATCATTTTGTTTTTCAAACTTCCATAAAGCAAAATCACTAGAGTTTCTTTTTTGTGTATTTACTTCAACTCTGGCTTGTGAATTTTCATCACTTGCTCTATGTGAAACAGAACCATATGATGAATCTTTTGAAACATCAAAATATACTCCATCATCTATTTTATAAGCTATATCTTTACTCATCAAATCTTCAATCATCTCTATCATGATTTGAAGATTTTGGGTAGCTTTTGGTTCTAATGAATTTGGAAGTATATTTAAAGTTTCCATATCATTTTTATAAGCATTTATATATTCAGTTGTAATATCTTCCAAAGTTCTGTTTGTTTCATACATCTTTTTGATGATTTTATCATCAATATCTGTAAAGTTTTTTGTCATAGTCACATTATAATTGTTTGCTTTTAAAACTCTATGCAACAAATCAAATGCTATTGCACTTCTTGCATGACCTAAGTGTGAATCATCATAAACAGTTGGACCACAAACATATACTTTTACGTCATTGTTTTTTATTGGTTCAAATTCAACTTTTTGTTTTTTTACTGAATCGTATATAAATAGCTTACTCATTATTTAAATAGTGCCTCTAAACTTGCTGTGTCAGTTGTTTTTTCAGCATCTGCATTATCTGTTGAGCTTGTTGCAGAGTTAATTACATCTGTACCAACCTCTACTAATTCGATTTCATATTTTGTAAGCATTGATGCAAGTCTGATGTTTAAACCAGCTTTTCCTATTGCTTTTGATTTTTGATCACTTGGAATTGTAACAATTGCTTTACCTTTATTGTTACCTTCTGCTGGTTTTTCTATTTTTACACTTGTTATAATAGCTGGAGATAAAGCCCTTGCTATAAACATTTCTGGAATAGTTGAGTATTCAACACAGTCTATGTTTTCTCCATTTAGTTGTTTTGAAACAGCTCCAATTCTAACCCCTTTTACCCCAACAATTGAACCAATTGGATCAACTTGTGGGTCAGTTGTAGTAAGGGCAATTTTAGCTCTACTTCCAGGGATTCTTGCACTAGCTTCAATCGCTACAATGTCATCTTTTAGTTCTGGTACTTCAAGTCTTAAAAGTGATTCTAAAAATTTAGGGCTTGTTCTTGATAACTCAATTAATAAACCATTTGTTTTATCAATATTTACACTTTTTACAACAGCTTTTAAAGTATCACCAAGTTTAAAACTTTCACCTTTTATTCTACTTTTTCTTGGAAGCATCCCTTTTACTTCCCCAATCTCTACAAAAGTGTTTTCTTGTCTATCTACTCTTGTTACGCTTCCACTAATAGTTTTTCCGATTTTATTTTTATATTTATTAAGTAGTGATTCTTCTAAAAATCTTTGTACTCTATATTCAAAATTATGGTGTAAAATAGTTGCTGCATTTCTTCCCATATTTTCAAACTCTAAATCATAATTTACGAAGTCTCCAATTTCTACATCTGGATCTATCTCTTTTGCTTCTTCAATTGGAATATAGTTGTCTTTATTTATTGGATTTCCGTATTCATCAACTAAATCCTCATATAATCTATCATCATTATTTTCAACAACTTCAATTTTTTGAAACAGTTCTAACTTTTTATTTTGCCTATCAATTTCTGCATCAAATTTTAGTGTAGGATCGACCATTTTTTCAGCAGTTTTGATCAATGCCTCTTTTAATGCATTTTCAACATCATCTATCTTTAAGCCCTTTTCATAGGCAATAGAATCTAAAATATCTATAATTTTATCCATTAATAACCTTTTGTATTGACATTGAAATGTAATTGTTTTGATTTTCAATGTAGAGTAGGCAAATATTATACCATAAACAACTTTTATACAAATTAAAGCAATTTTAAGATAGACTATCTAACTAATTAAAATACAAAAAGGTTTGTTATATGGAATTATTATATGCGAGAAATGAACTAACTGAAAAACCAAAAAAAGTTCAACTTGATAAAATAAAAGAGGATTTAAAAAAAGATGGTGAAAAAATCTTCTATTTTGATAGAGATAATTCGCACAAAGATATGATGGCTTTAGTCGATACATTAGAAGACGAAGGATTTAATGTTTACTTTAGAGAAGTAAAATATGGACTTGCAGATGATGAGTATATGTATGAGGTTCATGCACTATAAGAGGTAGAGTGAATAAATTGATGGATGAAAAAATAGACAAAAAACTATTTATACAAACACTTGGTTGTCAGATGAATGATACTGATAGCCAACATATAATAGCTGAACTAAAACAACATAAAAATTATACTACAACAGATAATATAGAAGATGCAGATTTAATTATTATTAATACCTGTTCAGTAAGAGAAAAGCCTGTTTCAAAACTTTTTTCTGAGATTGGTCAATTCAATGTTAAGAAAAAAGAGGGTGCTAAAATTGGTGTATGTGGTTGTACTGCAAGCCATTTAGGAAAAGATATTATGAAAAGAGCTCCATATGTGGATTTTGTACTTGGAGCTAGAAATATCTCAAAAATCAAAGATGTTGTTGATACAAAAGGTGCTGTTGAGATAGATATAGATTATGATGACTCAACTTATCAGTTTGCTTCAACATCAACATCTTTGTATAAAACTTCTGTAAATATCTCAGTAGGGTGTGATAAAGAGTGTACTTATTGTATTGTTCCAGCTACTAGAGGGGATGAGATTTCTATTCCACCTGAGATGATTATAGAACAAGTTAAAAAAGATGTGGCAAGAGGAGCTAAAGAGGTTACTTTATTAGGTCAAAATGTCAACTCTTATGGTAGAAGATTTAGCGATAAAAGAGAAAAAACAACTTTTACAAAACTTTTGCAAGAGGTTTCAAAAATTGATGGATTAGAAAGAATCAGATTTACTTCTCCCCATCCATTACATATGGATGATGAGTTTATTGAAGAGTTTGCAAAAAATCCAAAAATCTCAAAATGTATCCATATGCCTTTACAAAGTGGTTCTACACAGATTTTAAAAGCTATGAGAAGAGGTTATACTAAAGAGTGGTTTTTAAATAGAGCTAAAAAGATAAGAGAGATGGTTCCTGATGTAAGAATCACTACTGATATTATTGTAGCTTTTCCTGGTGAAACTGAGGAAGATTTTGAAGATACAATTGATGTAATCAAACAAGTTAAGTTTGACCAAATTTTTAACTTCAAATACTCTCCAAGACCAAATACTGCTGCACTAGAACTAAAAGATTTAGAGATAGCTGATGAGATTGGAAGTGCAAGATTAACAGAAGTTATTGAACTTCACAAAGTTCATCAAACAGAACTTATGGAGTCAAATATTGGCAATACAGTTACTGTATTATTTGATAACTTAAGACCAAATGGTGAAGTATCAGGATATACAGATAATTTTTGTCAAGTTTTTGTAAAAGGTAGTGATGAACTTCTTGGAAAGTTTATTGATGTTAAGGTTACAAGTGCAACAAGAACAGCATTGAAGGGTGAAGTGGTAAAATAGATGAAGCTTTTTTTTATCACAAAAGTTTTACCTTTCTTTTTGCAACTTTTCGTAAGATTTATATATCTAACAAGTAAAAAAAACTTTCATCATCCCAAGATTGATGAAAATGAATCTTTTATTGTAGCTTTTTGGCATGGAGAGTTGTTAATGCAACCATTTAATTACCAAAAGTTAAAGCCTAAAGGCAAAGTTAGTGCTATGATAAGTGAACACAAAGATGGAGAAGCTATTACCAAAACTGTAGAGTATTTAGGCATAGATTCTATTAGAGGTTCAAGTAGTAAAGGTGGAGCAAAAGCTTTAATTGCTGCAATAAAAGAGATTAAAGGTGGAGATGATATTGCTATCACTCCAGATGGACCAAGAGGTCCTAGACATTCGGTTGCAGATGGGATTGTAGCAATATCAAAGAAGACAAATGCTAAAATTTTGATATTTAATTGTAAACCAAAAAGTTATTGGCAATTTAATTCTTGGGATAAGTTTATAGTGCCAAAACCTTTCGGAACATTAGAGTTTTTTATTCAAGAGCCCCTAAGTATTGAAGACTTAGAGATGGAAGAAGCTAAAGAGCTTATAAAAGAAAAGATGTTAATTAATGCTATGAGTTAAGGTTTTAGATGTTTGCAAAAGAGTCTTTATATATCAATGCTATAAAATACAAAGCACAGTTAAAAATTAGTTATAAAAAATTAAATGATGAAGATATTATAGAGGCTAATAACTCTGTTTTTATAGCCAAAGATGATATTCTAGCAAAAGATGTAGCATCTAAACTAATTGCTCACAGTGAAGAGGTAAACAATACTTATATCTCTACATTACTTATTCAAGATGATACAAAAATTTTAAGAAAAGATGAAAAAGTTGATACAAATGAGAATACTTTAACCTCTTTAAATAGTGATTATAATATCTCAATCTCAAAAAGTGCATTATTTGAAACAAAAAACTATTTTGAGAAGTGTGGGGTTGATTATATATTTTCAGCTTTTCATATATTAAATCTACATATAGAACAAAACCCTTGCAATAACTCTTTAGTAATACTTTTATTTAACAATCAAGCTTTTTGTATGGTTGTTGATAGTAAAGGTAGTATGGTTTTTAATAAAAGAGTAGAGTTAACACCTTTTGAAGATATAAAAGATAGTAAATTTTATGAAAATGAAGTATTAGGACAAAAACTTTATGATGAGGTTTATTCTTTAGAGGTTTATGAAACTGTAAAAAATACAATTGAAGAGTTTTATACAGTTTCTAAAGATATATTTATAGAAAAAATCTCACTTTTATATAATCTAAAACAAATCACTGATGAACAAATTCAGCTGATGAGTGATGAGTTTATGATGGATGTAACTTATCATCCTATATCTGTTGATGAAGAGTTGTTTGAATTATCAAAAGATACTCATACAAAAAAAAGTTTTATAAAACCAAGAGTAAAACCCAAACCTAGTATTTTTAGATGGTTAGCTCCATTACTTGTGATGATAGCTATTGTTGCAGTTGGATATTTATTTATTCCCTTTGATGAGCTTTTTAATAAACAAAATAAAGTTCAGCAAGAGCCAATTAAAAAAGCTGTATCTCTGCCAAACCATGTGGAAAAAAATGAGTTTGTAGAGAGCCAAATCTTAAAATCTTTAGAATTAATCCCTTATGATGTGGTACTAAAAGAGCTTTATATTGAATCTAATTCAATAAAAATGAATGTAGATATGTTAAATAAAGATACCTTTATAAAAGTGATTGAACCACAACTATTAAAAGATTACAATCTTGCAAGTATGCAAATAAAAGATGAAGATAAGAAAAAAGCAATAACAGAAGCAGTTATTGAAGCAGAAGGTTTAAAAGAGAAAAAAGTTACAACTTTTAAAAACTATTATGATGTATATATGGCAAATGAATTTATGCCAATTATTAGTGTAACTGAACAATTAAAAATGCTTTTCCCTGAAACTGCAATAGTATCATTTAAATCAAACTTTAAATCAGAGGTTGTGACGTTTAATTATTTAGTTAATGTAGTTGTATCATCACCAATGAAGTTTTTTGAGATGGTTGAAAACTTAAGCAATGAGTTATACTCTATAAATATAACTTACCCAATTAGTTTTGTAAAAACAGAAGCTGGAATTGAAGTGGAATTTATACTTCAATTTCATCAACCTAAATAGATATAAAAGATTTTTTAACCTAAGTGGTTAGAAAATCATCTACCAAACCTTTATCTCATTGTAAACAGAATCTCTTTCAACTGGTATAAATCCAGAGTTTTTAATCAAATCAACAAAGTTTTCTAAAGCGATACCGTTTGCACTTTTTGCTCCAGCTGCACTTTGAATCGATTCTTTTTCAATAGTTCCATCTAAATCATTTGCACCAAATTCTTGAGCTAATAATGCAAGTTTTGTAGTTGAAGTAACCCAATAAGCTTTTATATTTGGGATATTATCAAGTAAAATTCTAGCAATTGCCATAGTTTTTAAAATCTCTTGACCTGTTAGAAAATCTTTTACTTTTAAATAGTTATTCTCTTTTTGATAAACTAAAGGGATAAAAGCATTAAATCCTCCAGTCTCATCTTGTAAGTCTCTTAGTCTTAACATATGGTCTATTCTATTTTCTCTACTTTCCACATGACCAAAAAGCATTGTTGCATTGCTTTGATGACCAGATTTATGCCAAAGTTTATGAATCTCTAACCATTGTTCAGAGCTAACTTTACCTCCACAGATTCTTTTTCTAACAGTTTCATCAAAAATTTCTGCTCCACCACCAGGCATAGAGTCAACTCCACTTTCAATCATCTTTTCTATAATTTGTTCATATGTTAAATTATACTCTTCAGATAAAAAGTGAACCTCTGCAGCTGTTAAAGCTTTTACATGTATTTGTGGATATTTTTCTTTTATTTTTTTAAATATATCTAAATACCACTCTAATCCTGTATTTGGATTGTGTGCTGATACTATATGAACCTCTTTTATATCATTTTTAACAGAATTTTCTACAATATCTAAAATCTCTTCATGGCTCATTGTATATTGATTAGGATTTTTTCTACTTGCGCTATAAGCACAAAATTGGCAAACATCTTTACAGATATTTGTTGGGTTAATATGTCTGTTTATATTAAAGTAGGTTTTTTTACCGTGTTTTTCTTCTCTAATTTTATTTGCTAATGAGGCTAACTCAAAAAGTTCTAAATCATATAGTTTTATTGCATCTTCATAAGTTAGTCTTTCTCTTACTTTTAATTTTTCTAATATACTCATTTTATATCCTATTTACAGTCCAAATCTTTGCTATATTTTCCATCATTACTTCTTATAATAAAACCACTACACTCTTTATTTAAATCATTATCAAAAAAGTCAACTTTATAAGCGGTTGCTTGAACTTTTGTTTCTTTATCTTCTACATTCATTCTATTTACAACTTTTATATTACTGATATTTTTATGTCCAAGTGTTGCAAGAACTTCTGTCATTTTCATATTTTTTGTCATAACTACAAAACCAAAACCTATTAGGGTTAAGATTGTCATAATTACAATTATAATTATAGTTTTTTTAGGCAATTTTCTAATTTCAATATTTTCTTTACTCATAGGTACTTACTTCCAATACTTTAAATTTGTCTTCTTTTTTATCATAATAATCAATTCTTCCACTTTCAATATCATAATACCAACCATGAACTTTTAATTTTTCTTCTTTTAATAATCTTGAAACTTCTGGATAAGTAAGAAGATTGTCTAATTGATGTCTTATAGAGTTTCTCTCTGTTGCTCTATACATCTCTTCTTTTGTTGTAAATTTATTATTTTTTAGTGTTCTTTCTTTTGCTTGTTGTCCTAGTTGTAGCCAAATCTTAACATGTACAAGTGTTGTATCATCAGGAATCTCATCATATAAACTTTTACATGCTCCACAATGTGAATGTCCACAAATTATAATATGTTTTACTTTTA
The DNA here is from genome assembly GCA_003252105.1 of Arcobacter sp. Lineage (GTDB taxonomy): Bacteria > Campylobacterota > Campylobacteria > Campylobacterales > Arcobacteraceae > Halarcobacter. Next base: position 43,447 of record QKDL01000055.1, on the reverse strand, counting down.
AAACAGCAAGTGCATATTCAATAGCAGCAGCTGTACCATGAAAATCTTCATCATGTTTATAAGGTGGTACAAAGTTACCAACATTTCTCATAATAAACATATCACCTGGTCTAGTATTTAACATCAAATCAGGTGTAACTCTACTATCAGAACATCCTATAAATAACACTTCTGGTCTTTGACCATTTTTTACTAAATCTCTTATCTCTGGTTCTAAATATTTGAAATCAGTATTTCTAAATCTCTCATTACCTTTTATAAGCTCTTTTAAAATCATCATTTTTTACCTAAATCTTTTATAACTCTTTGGTCATTTACTGTAATAGCAGTAATCTTTTTTACAACATCTTTCTCTTTATCATCAACTTGTCTATATTCAATTAGATAATCGATACTATGGCAAGATAATAGGGTATTAAAATCTGAAAGTTTAAAAGTTTCACAATTTTTCATATTTAGAAATTTATCATTTGCAAAACTAAAAAGTGTAAAGAACAAAAGTGTTAGTATTAGTTTCATTTAAGTTCCTTTATTAGTGTACATGCAGATGTTAAATCTTCATTTTTAACATCAGTTTTTGCTATTAGTCTAATAATTGCACTTTTAACTGTAGGTTGTCTAATAGCACCAACTAAATACCCTTTTTCTTTTAAAATAGATTGAATATCTAGCACTTTTTTATTATCAGCAATATCTATTGGAATAATTAAACTATTTGAAGTTATACCTAAATTTTCATTTATTATTTGTAAATTGGTTTTGATTTTTGATTTTATATCTTCTGTGTTTGATAAAATATATTTTAAAGCTTCATGCCCTAATGCTATATCAAAAAGTGAGGGTGCTGTTGTATAAATAATTGCTTTTGCCCGATTAAGTAAAAAATCTATTATATGTGAACTTGCTAAGATATATGCACCATAACTTCCATATGATTTTCCTAATGTTCCCATTTTTATATGGTTTGATTTAGGTTTTATATTGTAAAAACTAAATATACCTAAAAGGTTTTCTCCTAAAACTCCAGAAGAGTGAGCTTCATCAACTATAAGTAAAGCTTCATACTCATCAGCTATATCAAAAATCTCTTTAGGTGCAACATCCCCTTCCATTGAGTATACACCTTCAATAGCTATGATTTTTCGTCCCTTTTTATCATTTGTTTTGATTTTATCTTTTAAATCTTCTACATCATTGTGTTTGAAAAGTATTACTTGGTTTTTATTTAAAAGTTTAGTTGCTAACATTCCACTTGCATGATACTCTTCATCTATATATAAAGTATCACCTTTTCTAACTAAGGCTTCTATCATAGAAAGATTTGCTAAAAAACCACTTCCTACAACTACTCCTGCTTCAAAGTTATTAGCTTTTGTTAATTCATCTTCAAAATCTTTGTGTATTTGACTATAACCATTTACAAGCATAGATGCTTTAGGACCTGTAAATTTTTCTTGGTAAACTCTTTTGTAAGCATTTTCAAATAATTGTTTGTTTGAGGCTAAACCTAAGTAGTCATTTGAAGCAAGGTCAATTAACTCTTTATCAAAAATTTTTCTAGTTCTGTATCTGTTTGATTTTTTTATAGAATTTAACTCTTTAGAATACAATAGTTACCCCTAATAATTTGCGTATTGTATTAGAAATTGAATTAAATTTTAGTTATGAGAAAAATAGTAGACTAAAAAATGGCTTTTTTAGGCACTTCTAAAGAAATTTCAAAATTTTTCAGAATTTCTTTCTATTGCTATGGTTTTGCTACTATAGGTTGTTATAATTTCTTCACCTACTAATTAAACGTCCTTCATAGTAGAAAAAAGAGCAAGTGATTGCTCTTTTTTTTTGCTTATTTCATTAAGCTATTTTCAACCAATAATGTTGCAATCTCTTGATGAGCATGTACAAAAGAATCTATATTTAAATCTTTCATCGCTTTTTTCTCTTCTAATGAGTCAACTTTTACAACTATTTTAACTTTTTCGTTAAATTGTTTTATAGCTTCACAAATCAACATTTTTTGAGTTAAATCATTTAAGGTTAAAATAACACTTGAGGCTTCATCAACTTTTAGTGATTCCAAAACAGGAAGTTTCTCTAAGTGACCAAAATAAGCCATGAAGCCATTTTTTCTTGCAAGAAGAACATGTTTTAAGTTATCAGAGATAATAACAAAGGGTACCCCTTCTTTTTTTAATTGAAGAGCAACAATTCTTCCTAAGATTGAGTAACCACAGATTATAACGTGATCTTTTTTATCAATTGGTGTAATTTTATCTGATTCATAAAATTCTACTACAAAGTATGAAGCTATTTTATAGATTTTATTTACTATAAAAGGTGTTACAATCATAGATAAAACAGTTACTAAAATTAAAAATTTAGATAATTCTTCATTTATAATATTATCAGCAGAGGCTAGTGCAAAAACTGCAAAAGAGAACTCTCCTATTTGACATAGTGCTAAAGCAGCTTTTATGGCATCACTTTTATTTGATTTTCTGATTATTAAAGCGTAGACTACTATTGCTTTTATTAGCATAACTAAAACAAAAACTAAAACCACTAAATGGATTTTTGAAAATAAAAACATCACATCTATTTTAGTTCCAACTGAAAAGAAAAAGGTACCAAGAAGTAAATCTTTAAAAGATGCAATATCTGATTCAACTTTTATATGGTATCTAGTTTCAGCAATAATCATACCAGCTATAAATGCTCCAAGTGAATAAGTAAACCCTAACCAATGAGCTAGAAGTGAAGTTCCAATTACTATTGAAAGAATAGAACCTAAAAACAACTCTTCAAGTTTTGATTTTGTTGCAAAAAGTAAAAACCAATTTAAAAGTTTTTTCCCAATAGTAAACATAAAAACTATAATCACAATTGCTGAGATAAGAGTTTTGTAAAGTATAACCTCAATAGGTGAACTATTATCAGACAAAAACGTTATAAGTAAAAGTATTGGAATAACAGCTAAATCTTGAAAAACCAAAATAGCTGTAGCTTTTTCACCATAAGGAGTATATATATCTTTTGATTGTTTTAAATATGTAAGTACAATAGCAGTTGATGATAATGAAAATGCCAAAGATATTATTAGTGATGAGGTTGTGTCAATACTAAAAATAAATTTTGAAACTCCAAAAATGATAAGTGAACTAATAGCTACTTGAAAAAAACCATTTACAAAAAGAATCTCTTTCATCTTTTTTAGTTTATCAAGTGGCATCTCTAAACCAATAGTAAACATCAGAAAAACTATACCAAACTCTGCAATGAGTTCTAAAGTGTGTAAATCATCTTGTGCACTTAGGTTAAAAATAGAGGTTATGATTGTTCCAGTTAAAATATAACCTATGATATGAGATATTGCAAATCGTTTAAATATGATGTTCAAAATAGTTGCTAATGCTAGTGAACTGAATATTATTATTAATGTTGTTTCCATTTTTGTATTTTATCCAATTTAGTGTTTGTGAAATTCTACTATGTGTATAGTTAATATTCAGTTTTTACAAAGTTTGAAATATGAATTTTGTATATATTTCATCTATCTTTATAATTTAATTGTAGATTTTATTTAGATATAATTACAAAAAATTAGGAAAAAAGATGTTTAATAAAATCAAAGAGTTTTTTGCTTTAGGGAAAGACCATATTGTTACGGTCATATTAAAAGGTTTATTTTGGTTGGCTCCAATTATAGCAATAACTATAATAATATTATGGCTTTATGAAAAAATAAATGTTGTTACTGGTTATCTTTTTTCTCTTTTAGGGATAGCTCCACAAAATTTTCCATTTTTATGGACGATTATTGGTGTAGCTTTATTGGGATTGATTGCTTATGTTATTGGAGTATTTGTAGAATCAAGTTTTGGAAATTTGATACAAAAACTTTACTCAAAAGTTCCAGGTTATGGAACAATAAAAGAGTTGATAAATATTTTTAATACTTCAAAATCTGGTGAGAAAAAGGTATTGGTTGTATTAATTCATGGGTTTAGCAAAAAAGAGTACAATGTGGGATTGATGTATTCAACAAAAGAATCTGTTATAAAAGATCATCATACTGTTACTTTATCTATGACTCCTATTCCAAATGGTGGATATATGTTTGAAACACATAAAGATAAAATTTGGGTTATAGAAGAGGCAACTTTTGATAGCAATTTACAGTATCTTTTATCAATGGGAGTAAAATCTTTGGCAGAGATTTTGAAAATAGAGCCAAAGCCTATTGAGGAGTATAAGACTTTAGCCCAATATTTAGATGATAAGCAGCTTTAATTAAGCTGCTATTATACCCTCTTCATTTAGATGCAGATAGTTTCTAAAAAATAGATCCATATCTTCAATACTTATAGAAGTAGAGATTAACCAGTGTGAACCATTTTCTGCTTTATATTCAAAAAAATCTTTTTTGTTTACAAATTTTCTAGGGCATGCTTCAAAAATGTTTTCAACCATAATATCTATGGCATAAACTAACATATTATCATGTTTTAAATCCATTGTTTGAACCCAGATTACATCTAAGCTATCCATTACCTCTTTTTCATCTTTACTGAAATTCATAAAAGAAACTTCTCTTAGTTCTGAAAATTTAGATTTCATAATAAATCCTTTAATTATTTATATTGTACCAAGTAAAAAACTCATCAATATGTTCAATTTTCATATTATTTGACACTATCCAATGAGTTTTATCCGCGTTGTCATAAACTTGATAGTTATTCATATCTATCAAAGCTTCTGAATCCGAAATCTCACTAGTGATTAATTCATCTTTATAGGTTAAAACATTTAATACTTTTTTATCTTTGGTTTTTAGCCAAATATATGGTTTGTTTGCCAAAAATGAATCGGTTTGATTTACTTTAAATGAAATAACCTCATAAAGATTGTCATCACTATCATTAAAAAGTGAATCTTTTAGCTTAATATGTTGTGTTTGATTAAAAATAGCTTTTAGATTTTCATCCATATTTATAAGTAGCTCTTTTAGTTCAAAACCCTCTTTGATATGAGAGTATAAAAGTGGCTTATCTTTTCTCCATCTTAAAAAAGTATCATAACTTATTCTAAGACGTTTAGCTATTTGTCTATCACTTAACATATTTTCTCCTTTTATAAGCTAACTATATCATGTAGCTGTTATAATGTCAATTATTCTAACTTAATATTTGTATAGTGCATATATACTAAAATGTGATGATAATAAATCATAAAAAAATCGATATTTAGCCAAGTTTGTAAGAGTATAAGTTTCAGCTTACAAATTTGAAAGGCTAAATTGGAGTAAATTTATCCTAATTTGCTTAAATTTGAGAATTAATTATTTAGTTTAGTTGAATATTGAGAGAAAAAAATTTTAAAAAGTCACATTCTCTAAAAACTCAATTTCATTATCTACAACAATAACTACATCAATACAAAATCCAACATCAAGTTTCTTCGTTTGTAAGTAGTAATCAACACTACGTTTTAATTTTGAAAGTTTAGTTGGGGTTACATTGTTTACAGCAGTTTCATAATCATCTGAGGATTTTACTTCTACAAAGTGGTAGATGTCTTTTTTGGTACAGATTATATCAATCTCTCCAAGTTTTTTGGCATAAAAATTTTGTTCTACTATTTTAAAGCCTTGTGAGTTTAAATACTCACAAGCTTTTTTTTCGGCTAAGTCTCCCTTAGACCGGCTCAACTTCTACTCTAATAGATTTGAACCTTGCTGTCATGATTAGTTCATCAGCTTCATCTCCAAAGATGAAATTTACCTTTGAACTTGCATGGTGGAAAGTTGTAAATAATGTTCCTGTTTTTATTGTTTTAACATATTTTACAGGCATAATAGCAGTTTCACCATATTGGGTTCTCATGATGATATGTTCACTTCCAATTCTATCTTTGTCTTCAATAGAAGCTAATACTATATCTCCATCATACCTTGAATTTAAAGTATCACTTTGGATTGTTTGTGCTGCATTGTTATAGTGTACGATTGTTCTTCCTGTAGTTAGGTAAAACTCATTTTTAGCAAACTCTTCGTTGTTTACTAATTTTTTTACTTGTTCTCTTATTTTGTATTGTTGATAAGCGAATTTACCTTTTCCATCTTCTGTTCTAAACTCTTCTGTGTGTAGGATTGGAGTATCATCTTTTTTTATAGGCCACTGCATACCTCTATTTCTATTTTTTGATAGTTTATGGTATGTAGCACCAGAAAACCTAGTTCCTACTGCTTCTTTTGCTTCATTCCATACAGCTTCACTATCTTCATAAACAAATTCTCCATTGATTTTGTTTTCAATATCTCTTAAAACTTCCCAATCATCTGGTAAATCTGTTTCAACTAGAGGCTGAGATAGATGTAATCTTCTCATGGCATTTACATATACACCTGTTTTTTCATAAGCTGATTTTACTCCAAAAACAATATCTGCTTTTTTTGTAACTTCATTCATAAATAGTTCATTTGAAATAATCACTTCAAGGTTTGCCAAGGCTTTATGTATTTTATTTTGATTTGGATGGATATGTGCTATATCTTCCCCCATCACATATAAGGCTTTGATTTTTCCATTAATCATCTCATCTACAAGTTGAGGAGTCATAAGTCCTATCTCTTTAGGTTCTTTGTAGTCTGGATCATAATATGGTAAACAACCAGTATCACAGGCTCCTTGTACATTGTTTTGACCTCTTAAAGGCATAAGTCCAGCGCCTGTTTTACCAATATTTCCTGTAAGCATAGCTAGATGTGTTATTGCCATTACTGCATAACTTCCATCTAAATGTTCAGTTATACCAAGTCCCCAAAAAAACATAGATTTTTTTGTAGCATAAGCTCTTGCAACCTCTGGAATTTGTTCTGCTAAATCTTCATACCCTTTTACTTTTTTCATAAACTCAGGGTTTGCATATGGGTCGTTTAAAATTGAGTCTTTATACTCTTCAAATCCAACACATCTTGTATCTATAAATTGATTGTTGTATAGCTTTTCGTTTAAGATAACATAAGCCATCATATTAAGAACTAATAGATTTGCTTCATAAGGGATAATTAGTTGTTCTCCAAATTTTGATAACTGTATTTTTCTAACATCAATCACTGTTAAAGTAGCAGTTTTTGAACGTGTAGCTTTGATAATTCTATTTGCTACAATTGGATGGGCTTCTGTTGTATTTGAACCCATTACAATGATATTTTCTGTTTTATAGATATCATCATATGGGTTCGTTGCTGCACCTTCACCTATAGTTGTTCTCATACCTTTTAATGATGGTGAGTGACAAACTCTAGCACAGTTATCAACGTGAGGTGAGTCCATAGCTGTTCTTACAAATTTTTGGAACATATATGAGCTTTCACATGAAGTTCTAGCTCCTCCCATTCCACAAAATGAGTGTCTTCCATATTTATCTTTGATTTGCATAAGTTTCCAAGCTGCAAGTGAGGTTGTAAACTCATATGGGGTTTCAAAATACTCTTCATCAAACTCTTTTAAAGTTTTTGCTCTAGCTTTTAATTCTCTTGGCAAATCTTCAAGATTTTCTTTAATAAAGGTTTTTTTTACTCTGGCGTTTCTAATTCTATTATCTGAATGGACAAAATCGTATCCTTGAGCACCTTTGATACAAAGTTTTCCTTGAGATACATATCCATCATTTTGAGCATAAATTTTAACAATTTTATTATCTTCTACTTGTGCAGTTATATCACATCCTACACCACAATAAGTACATACAGAGTTTATATCTGAAGCATGCATAATCAACCACCACCAACAAATTGTAAAAGTTCTAACTTATCATCATTTACTGGTCTATAATCTTTCCAGTTCTCTTTTTTAACAATATCCATATTAACAGCTGCTGCCATTACTTTATCTTCAATTTTAAGTGAAGTAATTATCTCTTGAAGTGTAATTCCCTCTTCAAAACTTTTAGTTTCACCATTGATAATTAGAGTCATTTTTATCCTCTTATGTTTATTTTGATTCAGATTTTATCAAAAATATCTTTATATAAAATCAAAGAGTCAAATTAAGTTTAGCTTTGAATATCTTTGATAAAATAACTTAAAAGGAAGAGTATGGATATTAAGTTAGTAAAAGATGAAAAATACGATATAGAGATTATTGTTTTAAAGAGTTTGAAAAGATGTGAAAAAGATGAAAAAAAGATTTTAAAAAACAGCAATTTTGAAGCAAAAGAAGCTCAAATACAACTTATCAAAAACAAACTTTTTGTAGGTATAAATAGTTTTGATGGTGAAGATATCAAAATAGCTTTTTGTAATGCTATAAACTTTTTAAAGAAAAGCAAATTTGAACAAATAAAAGTAAATATTTCAAGTGGAAAAACTGAATTTGAGATAGAACATATTGTTCAAGGTTTAGTTCTTGGTTCATATGAATTTGAAAAATATAAAGAAGAGAAAAAAAAGAGTGAAAAAAAGATCTTAATAGATATAACAAATAGCTCAAAATCAATTGAACAATTACAAGATGAATTGGAAAAAAGTTTAAATATCTGTTCTAGTGTAAATATGGTTAGGGATATTGTAAATACTCCACCAGAAGATTTTTATCCAAAAACGATGGCTATAAAAGCAGAACAAATTGCAAAAGAAAATGGTTTGGAGTGTAAAGTATTTGGTGAAGAGTATTTAAAACAAAATGGTATGAATGCCATGTATGCAGTAGGTCAAGCTTCAAGACATGAAAGTCAGTTGATACATCTAACTTATAAACCAATCGTTTCAAAAGGAAAAGTGGTATTTGTAGGGAAAGGTTTAACTTATGATTGTGGAGGTTTGAGTTTAAAAACTGGTGAAGGTATGGTTTCTATGAAGTGTGATAAAAGTGGAGCGAGTGCACTTTTAGGAATAATGAACAGCTTAAAAGATATAAAATGTGAATATGAAGTTCATGCTATACTTGGAGCAGTTGAAAATATGATAGGTGGAAATGCCTATAAACCAGATGATGTTTTAAAAGCAAGAAATGGAACAACAATAGAGGTTAGAAACACAGATGCAGAAGGAAGATTAGTTTTATCTGATTGTTTATGTTATGCACAAGATGAGATTAAAGATATTGATTATATCTTTGATTTTGCTACATTAACAGGAGCTTGTATTATTGGTCTAGGTGAGTATACAAGTGCAGTTTTAGGGCATAGTGAAAAGTTAAAAAAACGAATTCTTAAAGCTTCTAAGAAATCAGGAGAATTAGTTGGTTTTTTACCTTTTAATAGGTATCTTCCTAGTATGATAAAAAGTCAAGTAGCTGATATTGTAAATTCAACTTCTTCAAAAGCTGGTTCAACTATCACAGCTGCTTTATTTTTAGATAATTTTATAAAAAAAGAAAACAAGAAAAAATGGTTACATTTTGATATAGCAGGACCTGCATATAGAGAAAAATCTTGGGGATATAATCCTTATGGAGCAACAGGGGCAGCTGTTAGACTTATCTTAGCATTTCTTCAAAGAAAAAAATAGCGAATATAGCTATTTTTTTCTTTTTGAAATTTTTAGTATAGTTTTTTGTTTGCTATACTTTCTCTTTTATTATATAGATTTATTATACTTCTTTCAAACTCTTCATCAAACATAGAAAAACTTTTTATATCAGCTGGAACTTCCATCTCTAAAATCTCATAGATATCTAAACCATTCTTTAGTCCATATTCTAATCTATCATTTAAAAATTGTAGATATTTAATATTTTCAATAAATGGTTTTTTATCTTTAAAAGCAACTCCATGCCCAGGAACACAAATTTTATAATCGATATTTTGTGCTTTTTTTAATGTCTCTATCCATTTGTTGATATTTGAATGGGGTGTTGCTAAAGCTCTATGGTTGAAAATCAAATCAGAGATATACAAAATTTTTGTATTTTCATCAAAGATTACAACATCATCTTGAGTATGACCATTTAGATAATAAAAGTGAAGTTTATAACCATCAAAAGAGATGATTTTTTTTGTTAAAAATTTATTTACGTTTTTAACTTTTGTATTATTCATAGGTTCTTGAATAAGGTTTACCAAGTTTTGAATATATAAATCTCCATTTGTTTTTATCTCTTCTGCCGTAAATTCAGTTGATAAAATCGTCGCATCTTTAAAAGCATTGTTCCCTAAGAAATGGTCAGGATGATGGTGTGTGTTTATCACATATTTTATAGGTTTGTTTGTGATTTTTTTTATTTGTTCAATCACTTGTTTTCCATAAAGATATGAACTTCCTGTATCTAGTACAATTACACTTTTAGGTGTTACTATAAAAGCAGTATTTGCTATATTCCCACCATTTTTATTTGAAAAATATTCCTCTTTCCCATAAAAATAGTAGCTATTGTCTGATAATTTTATAGGTTTTAATTTATAATCAAATTCAGAAGCAAAACAAAAGTTTAAAACAATTAAAAGATAAAATAGCTTTTTCATTTTGTATCTAGTAAAAATTGATTACCATCTATATCATAAAACTCCAATTCATACTCTTTTGAAGCCTCTTTAGTTTCAAAAATAAATCTAGGGTTTTCACTAATTGGAGAGTAAGTTTTAATTGAAGCAAGTATTTTTTCTTCTGCTTTTAGAACAACTTTATTTATATAAAATTCACTATTTCCAAAAACTAAACCTGTTTCCATAGGATGAAAAATAGAAGTTTTTATTCTATAGGTATCATCGTTTTTATAATATGAGATTTTTCCTTTTCCTAAAAGTTTGTCAAAGTTTGTATCACTAGAAGCTACACTAGCTACAGAACAACCTCCACCAAAACTTTTTATATTTTTACTTCCAATATGCCATACACCTTTGCTATCAAGGACTAAAGCTCTAAGGGGTGTTTCTTGTGCAACTCTAATATTCAATGATATTAGAGGTAAAAGGTTTGTTAAATCCATATCAACTATTCTAGTGATTGGGTTTAAATCTGCAAATAAAATCATCCTTTTTGCATCTTTTATTTTTTTTGCATCTACAAAAATAGGAACCTGTACAGGGTTGTCGGCAAAACTTGGTACTTTTACAATAATATTTTTATCATCAAAGATATACTCTTGATCACCAATAATCTCTTTTAGAACATCCTGGAATGTTGGAGATATAATCGGATTTGTGGCATATAATAAGGAATACGACCAAAAAAGAGAGATTAGTGATAAGAGTATATTTTTCATGATAAATCCTTATTGTGATTTTGATATTGGTGGAATATAATTTACTCCATAGTTATCAAATGTTTTTTTGATATTTCCATTCTTGAAAAGTTTTTCAATTAGCAAATCAATATGATAACTTAACTCTTTGCTATCTACTGAAACTGCTGTTGCTAAGTCCCATTTTGATTTCATTAGGGGAATATCATCACTTATAGAATATCTATTTTGATTGTGTTTAAAATCAAGTAGAAATTCAAGTTGTGATTTTAGCCCTGCAATAGCGTCGATTTTCCCCTCTTTGAAATCTTTAACTGCTTTTTGTATATCAGTGTAGTGGATTACATTTTGTCTTATTATTCCTCTACCAAAACTACTCAAGTGTAAATCTGGTAAGGTATCAATCTCTACACCAACTTTGTGGTAAGCAAATATTGCCAATGTTTTATATTCTGGGATAGCTTTTTTATTTGTTGCTATAACCCATTTTTCACAATGATATGAACCTTTTATAGAAACCATCTCTGTTTCAAGTGAACCTGTTTGTTTATCTGTTAGTCTCATATATTCATAATCATATGGAACCCTCATCATAACATCAGCTTTTGTTTTATGGATAAGATTGCCTTTCCATATATTGTTTCTTAAATCATCACTTAGGGTCTCATCAAAACCACTAAAATACCAAACAGGCTTTACATTTAATGATTTTGCTATTTGTTTTGCAATATCTATATCTATCCCTTTGGGCGTATCATTCTGTTTATATGAATAAGGAGGAAAATTTTCATATACTGCAAATATTATTTGACCACTATCTTTTATCTCATCGATTGTCCTAGCAAAACAAAAACTAACTAATAAGAAAAATAGTATTGATGATTTAAGAGATTTCATTTTTTACTCTGGTTTTGGCAATGAACTTACGTAAGCTCTAATAGCCCACATAGCTTCTTGAGTTAATACACCTTCAAATGGAGGCATATATACATTTCCATTTCTAACAGCACCATTTCTGATTCTTTCCATAAACCATTCATCTCCATCCATTCCATCATCAAGGTATCTTAAATCAGGAGCAATACCACCAGAAACAGCATCTAAACCATGACATCTTGCACAGTTTTCACTATATGCGTATTTACCAGTTTTAATAGCTTCTGTATCTCCTTTATATGGATTTTCATCTAACCACTCACTTCCTAATTGTTTTAAGTTAGAAGTATCAATTGCTTGTGGAGTTACACTTCCATGTCCAAAAGCAAATACAGTTGCAAACAATGTTGCAAATCCTAATTTTTGAATTTTATTCATATTCATTTCCTTTTTATTTTTTTTGGATGATGGAATTATATATGCTTTATATAGCCTGATTATAGCGACAGAAAAGTTTAAAATAACGCTAAATTCAGGCTATAAATCTTTTATACAATGGCAAAGTTATTTTAAGGATTAAATATGAGAAAAATATTATTTCTATTTATTTTATGTTGTGTTACTACAATTTATGCACAAGATAAATTGAAAATTGGAGTTTTATCTTATGGAACTGTAAACTGGGAATTGGATGTTTTAAAGCATCATAAATTAGATAAAAAATATGGATTTGATTTAGAACTTGTAAATGTTGCATCTAAAAATGCTCAATCAGTTGCTTTATTATCAAATGATGTTGATATGATAGTACATGATTGGGTTTGGGTAAATCTTCAAAGTAATAAAAACAAAAGTTTTATGTTTTATCCTTATTCTAAAGCAACAGGTACTTTAGTTGTAAATAAAAATAGCAATATTAAAAGTTTAGCAGATTTAAAAGGTAAGCAATTAGGAGTAGCTGGTGGAAAATTTTCAAAAACATGGCTTTTATTTAAAGCATATTATGAAAAAAAATATAACAAAAACTTCCAAGATGATGTCTCTATAATATATGCTTCACCATCAATTTTATATTTAAAAATGTTAGATAATTCCTTAGAAGCATCAATTAACTTTTGGCATTTTAATTCTAAACTTGAATCAAAAGGTGTAAAAGCTTTAATTAGTATAAAAGAAGTATTTAATTATTTGGGAGTAAAAGAACAAATTCCATTTATTGGATGGACTTTTTCTAAAGAGTTTGGACAAAAAAATCCCAATCTTATAAACTCATTTATAGAAGCTAGCCTTGAAGCAAAAGAGATTTTATTAACTAATAATAAAGAGTGGGATAGATTAAAACCTTTAATGAATGCAAAAAATGATGAAGTATTTGAAAGCTTAAAAGAAGGCTATAAAAAAGGTGTTATAAAAGATTTCTCACAAGAGAATATTGAAGATATTAAAAAGATATATAAGGTTCTTGCTACACAAAGTGGATTTAAATATATAAGTGAAAATAGCACTCTAAATGAAAATATTTTTTGGGAAAAATAAAAGAGTATAAATGAAAAATCAATCAAAATTTTTGGCTTTATTCTTTTTTATAATCACTTGGCAGGCTTTATCTATTATGGCAAACTCTGAACTTTTCCCAAGTGTTGTTGATATAATAAAAAATTTCTATTTTCATCTTTTTGAAAATGATATGCTACACCATCTTTTTATCACTTTATATAGAGTATTTTTAGCTTTTTTTATCACTATGGCTATTGGGGTATTTTTTGGTTTATTGATGGGATTTTATGAAGAGTTAAATGAGATGTTAGATTTTATTTTGCTACTTGGATTAAATATCCCTGCACTTGTTACAATCATTGTTTGTTATATATGGTTTGGTTTAACAGATTTTGCTGCAATCTTAGCTGTAGTTATAAACAAAGTACCAGTTATTATAATAAATATAAGACAAGGTACTAAAGATATGGACAAAAAATATAGCGATTTTGCTAAGGTGTATAAACTATCAAAAAAAGAGGTTTATAAGAATATTTATCTTCCTCAACTTTTTCCTTATCTAATGGCTACTATTAGATTGTCTTTATCTTTGATCTGGAAAATTGTTTTAGTAGTTGAATTATTAGGAAGAAGTGATGGCGTAGGGTTTCAAATCTCTCAATATTTCCAGTTTTTTGATATCACATCTATTTTATCTTATACAATATCTTTTGTAGCAGTAGTGCTGTTGATTGAAAGTTTTATATTAAAACCTTTAGAGATAAAAAGTAAAAGGTGGAAATAGATGTTACATATAAAGGTTGATGAAAAAAGTTTTAATGAAACTAATATTTTAAAAAATATTGATATTAGTTTAAAACAGGGTGAATTTATCTCTATTATTGGACCTTCTGGTTGTGGTAAATCAACATTACTTAATATAATCTCCTCTTTAGATAATGACTACAAAGGGGAGTTAACTGGTGATTTTTCAAAATTATCATTTATGTTTCAAGATCATAGATTACTTCCTTGGTTAACTGTAAAAGAGAATCTTTTGTTGGTTTCAAAAACAAAAGATGAAAAAGAGATTATTGATTTATTAGAAACTATAAATTTAGTTCATATTTTAGATGAATATCCCAAAAAGCTATCTGGCGGAATGGCAAGAAGGGTTGCTTTAGTTAGGTCTTTTATAAATAAACCAAAACTAATACTTTTGGATGAGCCCTTTATCTCTTTAGATTATCCCACTTCAATGGGTTTGAAAAAAGAGTTATTAACTTTTTATAATAAATTCAAGCCAACAATTATATTAGTAACACATGATTTTAGTGAAGCAATATTATTGTCAAATAGAGTATTGTTTTTTAGTAAAAATCCAGCAAAAGTTTTAGTTGATTTTGAAAACTTAGATTGTCATATTTTTAATCAGATGAAAAATGATGAGATAAAAAATAAATTTTTAGCTAAATATCCAAAAATATTAGAAGGAGAAATCTAATGAAACTAAGAAAAAAAAGTATTTATATAGCAGTATTATTAGTCTACTCATCAATTTATGCTCAAAAAATTCAGGTTTTTAAACCATTATCAAGTAGTTGTCCACAAGATTGGTTAGAACAGATGAAAGAGGTTGCTAGTGAAGTAGAGATAGTAAATTTAGCTGATGTTAAAAGATTAAAACATGAAGTGGGGATTCCTTACGATTTACGTTCATGTAATACCTCTTTGATGGATGATTATGTTTTTGAAGGAAATGTTCCCAAAAAAGCAATAAAAGAGTTTATGAAAAATCCACCAAAAAATGCCTTGGGTCTTAGTTTACCTGCTTGGCAAAATGAAAAAGAGATAAAAACTGTTTTTATACTTTTTAAAGATAAAACTTATAAAGAATTTGGAAAGTATTAATAGATTTTTATCTTTTAATACTTATAGTTATACTCATGCTATTTTAATAATCTTTTATATTAAAAATAAGTTATTAAATTTTTTAAAATTTCTCTAATCGCTATAATATAGCTATATCAAAAAGTTATAATTTCTATTAAGGTTTCTAATATATTTGTCTTGGAAGCTTTAAAAATACACAAGGGAAGAACGAAATGAAAAAGAGACTAGGGTTAATCAGTTTAATTGCATCAATTGCAGTTACTTCAATTCAAGCAGGGGAATTGGATCTTATCTCTGATTTAAAAATCAGTGGAGACGCGAGAGTAAGAGGAGTATCAGTAGATGGAGATACAGCAGCATCAAGAATGGATAAGCAAGAGTTCGAATCAAGAGTGAGATTAAACCTTGACTTTAAAGTTGATAAAAGTGTAAGTGTACATACAAGAATAGTTGCTGATAATAACGCTTGGGGTAACAATGACAACGATGAGTTTACATGGGATGAAGCTTATGTTGTAGTACCTTTTAATAAAGATAAGTTTTTATTAGCAGGTAGAATCGAAGATAGCTATGGTACAAAATTCTATGGAAGTAATGGAGACCCAATCGATTTAGCATTGGTTGGTTATAACCCAACACCAGATATCCTTTTATATGCATTTGACTTTAAAGCAGTTGAGGGTTCAGTTGTAGATCAAGGTTCAAGTCTAGGATTAAGTAGTACAGGTGATGGAGACTTTGATGCATACTCAGTTGGAGGACAAATCACAATTGATGAGTTAGTAGTTGGTGGTAGATATGTATTTTTACAAGATAACACTGCAATAGGTAATGGAGCATATGCAGATGCAGATAGTCATATGTTTAATGCTTTTGCCCTTGGTAAATATGCAGGATTTGACATCCAAGCTCAAATAGAAAAAAGAACTGGAGATAAATATTCTGGTGGAATTGTTGATGAAAAAATGTTTGGTGCATATTTAAATGTAGCAAAAGATTTTGATGGATTTAAAGTTGGATTAGCTGCACTTAAAACTCAAGATGGATATGTTTCTGGTTCTGAATTACCTGTATCATATTTAACAAATGATGATTTAGGAATGGCTGCACTTGGTAGAGTTGGTGCTTATGGAGATACAACTTTATTTGCTGCAAACTTTTCTTATGCTGCAACTTCTGATTTAACTTTAGAAGCAAACTTTGCACACCATAATATAGATAATGCTACATTAAATGGAATAAGCAAAGATATAAAAATAGCAGAATATGACTTAGGGTTAAAATACTCACTTACAAAAAATACTGATGTATCTTTTAGATATGCACAAGGTAATTTTAATGAAAGTAGTTTAGAAGATCTTACTGTTATAGTAGGTGCTATTGAAATTAGCTTTTAAGATAAAAAGGTTCTTTTTGAACCTTTTTACTAAAAAATTACCTCTTCTATAATCTTTTTTATATTTTGATTTATCTCTATAGCCATCTTCTCATCTTTTTTTAAAGGTCTAAATTTCATATATGAAATGTAAAACAAGTTTTCATTTTTTGTTTTATAAACAGCTAGTGAAAAGGGACAAAAAAGAATATTGTCAGGATTTTCAGCCAAAAGTCTAAAAGTAACTGAACTTTTACAAAAGGCAAGTTTTTTGCTAAATTCTAAATTTGAAGTTTTATCTATAAGTTCTCCAATATTTTTTGTAAGTTTTGCAAAATCTCCTTCATATACTATTTTATATCCATTTGCAAGTAGTTCATTTTTTAAAAGTAAATATGTAGTTTGGATACTCTCTTGGCTTAATTTATATTTTATAAAATACTCATTTTCTTCAACTTCAATTTTCGCAAATAAAGTTGATAGAAATAGGATTATGATAAGTAAAACTCTAATCATCATTTACACTTTAGTTCAAATTTGGCAACACCTAAAGTATCCAAATCAGTGATTGGATGCAAAAATCCAACTTGTGGTGAAGTTGAGATTAAAGCTCTTGGTTGAATCAATGAAATAGGAGTTCTTAGTTGTCCATTAAAATCTCTAAAAGAGAGTTTTCTTCCCATATACGCTCCAATTTCAAACTCTTTTGAACGTATAAATTTTAGATTTTTATCCAATGAAGCTGTTTGGGTTTTTGCAATTGAACTAATGATTGTTCTAATTGCTACCCAGTTTGAGAAATCTTTTTGCTCCATCCATCTTTTTGCAAATTTTTCAAATCTACTTTGCATTTGTGCCGCTCCCCAAGCTTCTATAACTTTATGCCATTGCAAAGCTCTTAGTCCTTGTGTTCCAGCAATTGGACGTGCTAACCAAGTATTAAAAGATAAGAACTCACCAAAATCTCCATAGAAATCAGCCACCATTATTACATCATAATCACTAGCTTGTGTAAATACTGGAAATTCAGCTGTTGCTTTTCTTCTAATATCACTATTGTTTTCCCAAACTTTTTCTTTAACTATAGTTGCACCAAATTTTTTGATGGCTTTTTTCATATCATTTTTTATCTCTATATCTTTTGGATTTGTTCCACTAATCAAAAAAATCTTTTTAAAGTTTCGTTTCACTAAAAATTGAACCAATCCATCATAAAGCATACTATTACTTGGGATTGTATGTATAAAGTTTTCTTTACAATAATTTTTTCTAAGATTTGTATCAAGACTGCTTGCATTTATAAGTAAGGCTTTTGAAGATAGTTTAGAATCAAGCAATTTTTTTAAGAGATTATCTTCTACATTTAAAATTATATAAAAGTTTCCATCATTTATAAATTTGTTAAAAGCTTCAATAAGTTCATTTTCATCATATGATATTTTTTCAATTAAATTAAAATGTTGATTTAAAAATTTTGCACTTTTATTACTATCTTTTACTGCAAGTTTTGCACCTTGTATCCCTAAGTCTTCTGGTTCTTCAATTACATTTGATAAAACAGGTGGCTTTTTTATTTTTTGTTCCAAGTATAAAATATTTACATCTAAAATTTGAGCATTTAAAAAAGCTGTTAAAAGTGTAAGATATATAAAAATTTTCATTGTTAACCTTTTTATTGATTTTAATAAGTATATACAAGATTTATAGCTTGAATTTAGCAAATTATTTATTGCTAAACTGAGGCTATAAATATCATATAAAATAAAAAAAAATTTTAGGAGTATGTATGAAAAAATCAATTTTTGTAGCAGCTTTATTAACAAGTTGCTTATTCGCAGATACCATTTATGTATCAAATGAAAAGGATAATACAATTAGTGTAATTGACTCTAAAACAAATAATGTTATAAATACTATAGAAGTTGGTCAAAGACCAAGGGGTATATTACTATCAAATGATTATTCTAAACTTTATATTTGTGCAAGTGATGATGACACTGTTCAAGTAATGGATACAAAAACAAATAAAATATTGCATAACTTACCTTCTGGTGAAGACCCAGAACAGTTTGCTCTTCATCCTGATGGCAAAGAGCTTTATATCTCAAATGAAGATGATGCAATTGTAACTGTAGTGGATATCGAAAATAGAACAGTTATTTCTCAAATTGATGTTGGAGTTGAACCAGAAGGTATGGCAGTAAGTCCAGATGGTACAGTTGCAATAAATACAACTGAAACTTCAAACTTTTTACACTGGATAGATACAAAAACAAAAAAAATCATCCATAATACTTTGGTTGATCAAAGACCAAGACACATAGAGTTTTCAAAAAATGGAGATATGGTTTGGGCATCAAGTGAGATTGGTGGAACTGTTATGGTTGTTGATTCAAAAACTAAAGAAAGTGTTGCAAAAATAAATTTTAAAATTCCTGGTATTTTTAAAGATTTGATTCAACCAGTTGGTATAAAACTAACAAGTGATGGAAAATATGCTTTTATTGCTTTAGGACCTGCAAATCATGTTGCAGTTGTTGATGCAAAAACATATAAAGTTATCAAATACTTACTTGTAGGAAATAGAGTTTGGCAATTAGCTTTTGTAAATGGGGAAGATAAACTTTACACAACAAATGGAGTTAGTGGGGATGTATCTATTATAGATGTGCCTTCATTAAAAGTTGAAAAAAGTGTAAAAGTTGGACGATACCCTTGGGGACTAGCTGTAATACCTAGTAAATAAATATGGATAAAAATATTTTAGAGTTTAAAAACGTAAATTTTTCATATGGTAAAAAAGAGGTGTTAAATAATGTTTCTTTTAGTATAAAACAGGGTAGTTTTTTTGTTTTGCTTGGACTAAATGGAGCAGGTAAATCTACTATTTTTTCACTTATAACTAGACTTTTAAAACTTGAAGATGGGGCTATTAGTATAAATGGATTTGATATAAAAAATTATGGCAAAGCTTTAAAAGATATTGGAATAGTTTTTCAAGAACCAACTTTAGATTTGGATTTAACTGTTAAACAAAACTTGTATTATTATGGAGCCTTAAAAGGGCTTAATTTTAAACAAACTATTGAATCTGTAAAAGATGAGATAATAAAACTTGAACTTCAAGAACACTTAGATATTCCTGCAAGAAGATTAAATGGTGGACATAGAAGAAGAGTAGAAATTTTAAGAGCTTTGATAAATAAACCTAAGCTTCTTTTACTTGATGAGGCTACAGTTGGTTTAGATTTGAAAAGTCGATTTGATATTTTAAAATATGTAAAAGATTTAGTAAAAACTCAAAATATCTCAGTGCTCTGGATAACACATCTTTTTGATGAGGTTGATGAAGATGATTTTGTTGCTTTGATAAAAAAAGGGCAAATAGTAGAACAAACCACTGTTAAAAATCTTCTTGTTAAACATAATCAAAACAATTTAGTTGATACATTCAACTATCTAACAAGGTAAACTTATGAATATATATTTTAATTGTTTAAAAGGGATTGTTTACAAAGAACTTATAAGATTTTTAAAACAAAAAAGCAGATTTTTTTCTGCACTTGTAAGACCTTTGCTTTGGTTGTTTATTTTTTCTGTTGGATTTAGAACAGCTTTAGGTCTTGCAATCACACCTCCATATGAAACCTATATAACTTATGAAACCTATATTGTTCCAGGACTTGTTGGTATGGTTTTACTTTTTAATGGAATGCAAAGTAGTTTGACTATGATATTTGATAGGGAGATGGGAAGTATGAAAATACTTTTAGCTTCATATATAAATAGAAACTATCTGCTTTTTTGCAAAATGTTTGCGACATCAATAGTATCTACAATACAAGCAATCACTTTTTTGATAATTGCAAAACTTTATGGAGTGGAGATATCTAATCTGGCTATTTTAGTTACTATACCTATTATAATGGTTTCATCTATTATATTAAATGCTTTTGCTCTTTTTATCTCTTCTGTTATAAAACAATTGGAAAACTTTGCAACTGTTATGAATTTTGTAATTTTCCCTATGTTTTTTCTAAGTTCTGCTTTATACCCGCTATGGAAGATAAAAGATTCATCAATTTTGTTATTTGATATCTCTTCATATAATCCATTTACATATATAGTAGAGTCAATTAGATTTAGTTTATACCTAAAATTTGATGAAACAAGTTTTTTAATTCTTGCTGTATCCCTGATAATTAGCCTATTTATGGCATTTTTAGGCTTTAAATCTAAAAAAGTAAACAATAGCTAAACTGAGGCTATAATCCTCATGTATACTTTCGCTAAGACAAATTTTTAGTTTGTTATGAAATTAATTCAAGGAGAGAGAATGCTAAGCAAAAAACTACTAACTAGCGCAGTTGCCGTTACACTATCTGCACTAATTAGCGGGTGTGTTTCTACGAACAGCACAATGAATAGTAACATAAGTGAGGTTACAAAACCATCATTTGCACCAGTAACAAATACTGAAATTTTAAATGATGAGAAAAGTCTGGGAGATGTACTTACAAATGGTATGGGACTTCAGGGTCAAAGATTCTCACCACTTTCACAAATTAATAAAGAGACTGTAAAAGATTTAGTTCCAGTATGGAATTTTTCTTTTGGTGGAGAGAAACAAAGAGGACAAGAATCTCAACCTCTTGTTAAAGATGGAGTTATGTATGTAACTGCTTCTTATTCAAGAATGTTTGCTATTGATATAGCGACAGGTGAAGAGTTATGGCAATATGATGCTAAATTACCAAATGCAATTTTACCTTGTTGTGATGTTATCAACAGAGGTGCAGCAATCTATGATAATTTAGTAATCTTCGGAACATTAGATGCTAAACTAGTTGCTTTAGATAGAAAAACTGGAAAAGTTGTATGGAAGAAAAAAGTTGAAAACTATAAAGATGGATACTCTATTACAGCTGCTCCAATTATCGTAAAAGATATGGTTATCACTGGTGTTGCTGGTGGTGAGTTTGGTATTGTTGGTAAAGTTGAAGCTAGAGATGCAAAAACTGGTGAAGTTATTTGGACAAGACCAACAGTTGAGGGTCATATGGGATACTTAAATGGTAAACCAAATGGGATTACTGGTGGTGAAGCTGGTAAAACATGGCCAGGAGACTTATGGAAATCTGGTGGAGCTGCAACTTGGCTTGGTGGAACTTATGATCCAGAAACTGATCTTTTATTCTTTGGAACTGGAAACCCAGCACCTTGGAATTCACATATAAGACCAGGGGATAACTTATATAGTTCTTCAAGATTAGCAATCAATCCAAATACAGGGAAAATTGTTTGGCATTTCCAAACTACCCCACATGATGGATGGGATTTTGATGGTGTAAATGAATTAGTTTCATTTAATCATGTAAATAAAGATGGAAAAGTTGAAAAATTAGCAGGTACTGCTGATAGAAATGGTTTCTTCTATGTATTAAATAGAGAAAATGGTAAATTTATTACAGCTAACCCTTTTGTTTCAAACATCACTTGGGCTAAAGGTATTGGAAAAGATGGAAGACCAATCTATACAGAAGATGGAAGACCTGGAAATCCAAATGGAGCTAGTAAAGGTAAATCAGTATTCTCAGTACCTTCATTCTTAGGTGGAAAAAACTGGATGCCAATTTCATACTCTAAAAATACAAAATTATTCTATGTACCATCAAATGAGTGGGGTATGGATATTTGGAACCAACCAGTTTCTTATAAAAAAGGTGCTGCATATTTAGGTGCAGGATTTACAATTAAACCAATTTTCGAAGATCACATTGGTTCACTTAAAGCTATTGATCCATTAACTGGTAAAGTAAAATGGAATTATAAAAACAATGCTCCATTATGGGGTGGAATTTTATCAACTGCTGGTGGTTTAGTATTTGCTGGAACTCCAGAAGGTAAATTTTTAGCATTTGATGATGAAACAGGAAAAATCCTTTATAAATTCAATGTTGGTTCAGGAATTGTTGCTTCTCCAATCACTTGGGAGCAAAATGGTGAGCAATATATCGCAATCGTATCAGGTTGGGGTGGAGCTGTTCCTTTATGGGGTGGTGAAGTTGCAAAAGCAGTTAAAAACATCAACCAAGGTGGAACTGTACACGTATTTAAACTACATAAGTAGTTAATATGCCGAATGGGGTCTAACTTCATTTGGCAAATAAATCTTAAAAAGGAGGTAGCTAAAATGAAATGGGAAACACCTGCATTCGTAGATAACAGATTTGGTTTTGAAGTTACAATGTATATTTGCCACGTATAATATGTAGCTTCTGTTAATAGTTTTGATTTTAAACCTAAATCCCTAATTTAGATTTGAAGCAAGTCAGTATCCTGACTTGCTTTTTATAAAAAGTTTAAAGTGAACTTTTTATAAAAAGCAGATGGAGTAAAAAATGAAAATACAAGTATTAGGTTCTAGTGCTGGAGGAGGACTTCCTCAGTTTAACTGTAATTGTGATAATTGCAAAGGTTACAGAGAAGGAAAACCAAGTATTAAAAGAAGAACTCAAAGTTCAATCACTATAAGTGAAGATGGAGAAAATTGGGTTTTATTTAACACTTCTCCTGATATTTTAGAACAAATACACAATTCACCATTTTTACAACCAAAAGATACAAGGCGTGAAACTAAAATAAAAGCTATTGTTTTTATCGACGCACAAATTGATCATACAACTGGACTTTTGATGTTAAGAGAAGGTTGTCCACACGAAGTGTATTGTACAAAAGAGGTTCATGAAGAGCTTAATACCTCATTTCCTTTATTTAAGATGTTAACTCACTGGGATGGTGGTGGAGTAAAATACAACGAAATTTCATTTAATAAACAACCATTTGAGATACCTGTTATGCCAAATTATGAGTTTTATGCAATGCCACTTATTTCAAATGCACCACCATATTCAAAATATAGAGATAAACCAAGAATAGGGGATAATATAGGGGTTGTAGTTAAAAATAAACTTACAGGGAAAAAACTTTTTTATCTTCCAGGACTTGGGGTTGCGGAACCTAGAATAATTGAAGAGATGAGTGAAGCAGATGTTTTACTTGTGGATGGAACATTGTGGACAAATGATGAGATGATAAAAAATGGGTTCTCCAAAAAACTTGGAACAGATATGGGACATATTCCATTAAGTGGAGATGATGGTCTTATTAAAATACTTGATGGGATGAGTAAACCAAGAAAAATTCTAATCCATATAAATAATACAAATCCAATTTTGGATGAAACAACAAAAGAATATGCCAAACTTATATCTCATGGGATAGAGATATCCTATGATGGTATGAGTATAGAGATTTAAGTTACAAAAGGAGAAGAAAATGAGTAAATTATTAAGTAAAGATGAGTTTGAATTAAAACTTAGAGATATGGGTAGAATGTATCATATTCATCATCCATTTCATGTAAGAATGTATAATGGAGATTGTACAAAAGAGGAGATTCAAGGTTGGGTAGCAAATAGATTTTATTATCAAGTGATGATTCCAATAAAAGATGCTGCAATTATGTCAAACAATCCACCACTTGAAGATAGAAGAAAATGGATTGATAGAATTATAGATCATGATAGCGTTGGTGGTGGAATTGAAGCTTGGTTAGAATTAGGTGAAGCAGTAGGACTTAGTAAACAAGATTTAATAGACCAAAAATATCTATTGCCATCAGTTAAATTTGCAGTTGATGCTTATGTTAATTTTGCAAGACGTGCACCTTGGCAAGAAGCAGCTATGTCTTCACTTACAGAGATGTTTGCACCACAAATTCATCAACAAAGACTTGATACATGGCCTACAAACTATCCTTGGATTGAGCAAAATGGATTAAGATATTTTCAAAAAAGATTAACAGAAGCAAGAAGAGATGTTCAACATGGATTAGCTTTAACTTTAGAGAAATTTAATACTGTAGAGCTTCAAGATAAAGCTTGTGAAATTTTACAATTTAAACTTGATATTTTATGGACAATAGCTGATGCTATTTATTTGGCATATGAATTAAAACAACCGCCATATTTTAATATAGAGAACTGTAATGCAACAAGAAAAATCACTTGTGGTGAATAACCATTTTCAACTTCAATTTGAAGAAGCACAAGGTTGTTTTGTACTTTTATATCCTGAAGGGATGGTACAATTAAATCAAAGTGCAGGAGAGATAATGAATCTATGTGATGGAAAAAACAATAGTTCGCAAATCGCAAAGATATTAGAAGAGAAATTTGAAATGAAAGATTTACAAAAAGATGTTGACGCATTTTTGAGTGAAGCGATTGATAGAAAGTGGGTTGTTTATGCAAACTAATGAAACTACAATCAAACCACCATTATGGCTACTTTTAGAGCTAACACATAAGTGCCCTTTAGAGTGCACTTATTGTTATAACCAATTAGACTTTGCAAATACTAAAGATAGTATGAGTAAAGAGGATTGGTTTAAAGTTTTAAATGAAGCTAGAGCTATGGGTGCTGTTCAGTTAGGGATTAGTGGTGGGGAGCCTTTATTAAATAAAGATTTAGTAGAGATTGTAGAAAAAGCAAGCCAATTAAAATTTTATACGAACTTAATTACGTCTGGTGTAGGGGCTGATTTAAGTATAGTAAAAAAACTAAAAGAGGCTGGACTTAAAACAGTTCAGCTGGGAATTCAATCACCAAATGAAAAAACTTCAACTCTAATTACAAACAATAAAACAGCATTAAAAGATAAAATAGCTTTTGCAAAAGAGTGTAAAGAACAAGGTTTACAACTTATTGTAAATAGTTGTATCACTAGACAAAATATAGAAGAGGTTGGTGAGATTATTGAATTTGCGGATTCAATTGGAGCAAACTATTTAGAGGTTGCAAATATCCAATATTATGGTTGGGCATTAAAAAATATAAATGCACTTTTACCAACACAAGAGCAATTAACAAAAGCAAAAGAGGTTGTAGATTTTTATAGAGAACAAAGAAAAGATATGAAAGTATTTTTTGTAGTTCCTGATTATTTTGCAACAAGACCAAAAGCCTGTATGAATGGTTGGGGAAGCACTTTTCTAACAATAAATCCTGATGGTGTTGCTTTGCCATGTAATACAGCAAATACTCTACCTTTAGAGTTTCCAAATGTAAAAGATTTTAGTGTAAGTGAGATTTGGAATGAATCAAAAGCTTTTAATTATTTCAGAGGTGATAAATGGATGAAAGAACCTTGTAGAACCTGTCCAGAAAAAGAGGCTGATTTTGGTGGATGTAGATGTCAAGCTTTTGCTTTGACTAAAGATTTACATGAAGCTGATCCAGTTTGTGATAAATCATCTTTCCATAAAGTTGTAACCAATAAGGTTGAAGAAGCTTTAAGTAGTAATGAGATTCCAATTTATAGAAATAAATTAAACTCTATGAAATATATAGGTTAGTGTGGTCTTTCAACCATATAACCTATACCTCTAATATTGATTATAAAATCCTCTTTTAAAACTTTTTTTACTCTATTTACTTCTGCTCTAATTGTTGCATTATCAATATAATCATCATTCCAAACAAAATCTCTAAACATATCGTAGTTACAAACCAAACTTCTATTTGCTGCTAATAAATCTATAATTTGGATTTGTCTTTTAGGCAGGATATGTGGTTCATTGTTAAAATATAAAATCATATTTTTTGAATCATAACTATATGATTTTGATAATCTTTTATGCTCTTGTGGTACTAAGTTTGTTTTTAAAATTTTATTTATTCTAAGAGTTAATTCTTTTAAGTGAAAAGGTTTTTTTAAATAATCGTGGCAACCTATATCAAAAGCTCTTGTAATATCTTCAATATCAATAAGTGCAGAGATAAAAATAGTTGGAACCATTCTTTTTTGATTATGAAGTTCTTCTAAAATAGAGATACCATCAATATCTGGAACATTTATATCAAAAACTAAAAGATCAAATTTTTCCTCTTTGAGAGTGTTTATACAAGAGGTTCCATCTGTTACAGAGATTACTTTATGCCCTGTTGATTCAAGGTATTGAGTAATTGCTTTATTTAACATAACATCATCTTCTAGTAATAGTATTTTCATTGACATCCTTTAAATGAATATGTAAAACTTGTTTGCTCTTCATTAGATTCTACTTCTATTTGAACTCCATCTTCGTCACAAATTCTTTTTACTAAATTTAATCCTAATCCAAAACCTTCTTTTGAGTGTTCTTCCCTGTAATATTCATCAAAAATCTTTTCGGGATTTTGTATTCGTTTTGAATTACTTATTACACAAAATTTAATACATTCACCATTTTTTATTACATCAACTTTTATTGGTTTGCCTTCAAAAGTGTATTTAATAGCATTGGTTAATGTATTATCTATAATTCTTTGTAGTTTTGTTTCACTGAATTCTATTAAAACTTTTATAGAATTGGTTCTAAATAGAAATTTAGAATTGGTCATATTTGTAGCAACATTCCTAAAGAATTCTACCCTATTTCTAACGAAATCTATTAAATCTATAGTGTAAACCTTGTATTCAACTTGGTCTTTCTTTACCAAATAACTCAAATCATCATAGATTGAGAAAATATTCTTCACCGCAACTTCAATATTTTCCAAATAGATACTTTTCCCAAATTCCATTTCATGCAAGTCAATATTACTTACAATTACAGATAAAGGAGTATTTGTTTCATGTACAGAGTGTTTTAAAAATAGTTTTTGATTTTTCAAAAGTTGCTCTGAATATGCTATTTGTCTCTCTAATGCTTTTGCTTGTTCATTTTGATCTTTTGCACTTTGTTGAATCAAACTTGTTAGTGATTGAATAGTTTTAGCATAAGAGATATCTTGCGGACTAACCATTTTATTTGATGGGGCTAATTTCATATCCAAATGGGGATTTTCTGATAAACCAACTAACGTAATAGTTTCATTCATTAGTTCATTTTTATTATTTTGATGAAAAAACTCTGCATAACTAAAAAATCCAGATGTAGTAGCCATAGATGCAAATGGTTCAATCTCAATTTTAGTTAAGTTTTGCATATATCTACGTCTTGCCATACAAGAATAGATAAAAAATGTTTCAGCAGGTTGATTTTGGATATTTTCAAGGTATTTAAATGGTGTATTTATTATACGTTCTGCATCTGCAATCCCTAAACGCACTCTATCACCTTGGTGTAAACCACCACCACATCCTAAACTTCCATCAGGATACATGGTAACAGCTGCTCTTGCAATTGATACTCCATCTTTAACAATCATCAATGGAAATTCAGCAAAAGTGTGCACATGTCTATCACCTAAATATTTTTCATAGAATTCTATTGCTTTCATTCCTGAAATTTCATAGATTCTATTACCTTCAATTCTATCTATAGTATGTTCTATACCAATAGGAATCCATCCATGTTTTATATCATTTGCTACTTGTAAAACATCAGAATTTAAAGATACTGCTACAACACCATTGCCAAGTATAGTATCTCCAGCACTTACATACGTTTTTTGGAATTTTCCATTATCTCCTGCCATACCACCACAAACCATAATAGAGTTATTAAAAGAACTGATTCCATTTAGATATTCCTCACCATTTGTTGAAGTGCTATCAGTAAAAGTGATGATAAGTTTGGTATTTGGTGTAACTATATCTCTTGCTATTTCAAAACCATTATCAAAAGAGTTGTCACCATTTTTTAATGATATCTTTAATGTAGTTTTTTCAAATACACTAATTGAAATTAGAGTTCTTAAAGTTGAAACTTCATTATCCATAATTTCACCATCTGTTGTAGCACCTATACAAATAGCGTTTGGAAGATGTTCTTTTAATATATTGATAATATATTGTAAGGTACTTACATTTTGACCACAAAATATTTGGATAAGAACACTCTTTTCATTTTCAAATAAAGAGTAGTTTATTTCATCAATAAAATGATTATTTTGGTAAATATAATTGTATGTTTTCATGACGTAATTGTAGCATAAAACAAAGGCAAAGAATCAAAAAAAAAGAATAAATTTTCAATGCTATTTTATTGCTACTATTACCATAAAATCGAGCTTTTCTTGACTAAATTACTTCGCTATATTCAAGCTATAATTTGGCTATATTGAGGCTATAATATTAGAGTAAACTTTCATTACAGAAAAAGATTGGCAGACAAAATTTTTCATGTTATAAAATAAAAATATAAAAAAGGAAAAGAAAATGATTTACAATAAACCAACATTTAAACCTCAGTATGAGAACTTTATTGGTGGAGAATGGGTTGCTCCAAAAAGTGGAGAGTATTTTGATAACATCTCACCTGTTGATGGTGATGTATTAACAAGAATTCCAAGATCAAATGAAGAAGATGTTGAGTTAGCAATTCAAGCTGCTAAAACTGCATTTGATTCATATAAACATACTTCTGTAATCGAAAGAAGCACTATGTTAAATAAAGTTGCTGATGCAATTGAAGCAAACTTAGAAGCACTTGCTATTGCTGAGACTTTAGATAATGGTAAGACTATCAGAG
Organism: Arcobacter sp.; assembly: GCA_003252105.1. Taxonomy (GTDB): domain Bacteria; phylum Campylobacterota; class Campylobacteria; order Campylobacterales; family Arcobacteraceae; genus Halarcobacter. The sequence goes on along the minus strand of QKDL01000055.1, from coordinate 14,123 downwards.
AAACTTTAAATGCAGACGTTCCTTTAGTTGTTGATCATTTTAGATATTTTGCATCTGTTATTAGAGCAGAATCTGGAACTGTTTCAGATTTAGATGAAAATACAATCTCTCAAGAGATTTATGAGCCATATGGTGTTGTAGCTCAAATTATTCCTTGGAATTTCCCATTATTAATGGCTGCATGGAAATTAGCTCCTGCATTAGCTGCTGGTAATACAATCGTTATGAAACCTGCATCTGCTACTCCAAAATCAATTTTATTATTGATGGAAACAATTCAAGAAGTACTTCCAAAAGGTGTAGTAAATATCATCAATGGTTCAGGTGGAAAAATTGGTAAATACCTTTCAACTCACCCAGATATCAAAAAAGTTGGATTTACAGGTGAGACTACAACTGGTCAATTAATTATGCAATATGCTACAGAAAATATTATCCCTTCAACATTAGAACTTGGTGGTAAATCACCAAATATCTTCTTTGAATCAATTATGGATGCAGATGATGAGTTCTTTGATAAAGCAATCGAAGGTTTAGTATTATTCGCATTTAACTCTGGTGAGGTTTGTACTTGTCCATCAAGAGCATTAATCCAAGAGTCAATTTATGAGCCATTTATGAAAAGAGTATTAGAAAGAGTTGCTGCTATTAAATTAGGTGATCCAATGGATACAGATAATATGATGGGTGCACAATGTTCACTTAACCAAAAAGAGAAAATCTTAGAATATATCAAAATTGGTAAAGAAGAGGGTGCAGAGTGTTTAATTGGTGGTGAAGCATTAGAATCAGCTAAACATCCAAATGGTTTCTATATTAAACCAACTATCTTTAAAGGTCACAATAAAATGAGAATCTTCCAAGAAGAGATTTTTGGACCAGTTCTTGCTGTAACTACATTTAAAGATGAAGCAGAAGCAATCGAGATTGCAAATGATACTGTATATGGATTAGGTTCTGGTGTATGGTCAAGAGATGCGCACCAATTACACACAGTATCAAGAGCTATTGAAGCTGGTAGAGTATGGGTTAACTGTTATCACCTATACCCATCACATGCATCATTTGGTGGATACAAAAAATCTGGTATCGGTAGAGAAACTCATATGATGATGTTAAACTCTTATAGACATACTAAAAATATTTTAACTTCTTACAGCAAAAATGCGTTAGGATTCTTTTAATAGATATTAGTCTGGGTATATACCAAGTTTTGCTAAGTCCTTTGATATTAGTTTCAATGGGCTAGCAAAATTGGGACATTTTAAGGAGCTAGTAATGGATATAGTAAGATTAAAAGTCACTGATAGGGCGCGCGAAGTAATTGAGATGCTAAAAAAAGAGCATGGAGAATTAGTCTTTAACCAAAGTGGCGGGTGTTGTGATGGTACTGCTCCAATGTGCTATGAAAAGGGCGATTTCTACGTACCAAGTAGAAATGTAAAATTAGGTGAGATTTGCGGTTGTGAATTTTTTATGGATAAAGATCAGTTTGAATATTTTAGACATTCACAGGTAACTATTGATGTAAAAGAGGAAAAAAGTGCTTTTGGTAACTCTTTTTCTGTTGAGATAGATCATGGTTATCAGTTTATTACAAAATCTAGAATATTTACCGATGAGGAATATAACGAATTAAAGTCTAGGGAAGAGATTTAATTTTTATAACAAATTTAAAATGCTACTTTTTTATTTGTAGCATTTTAAATCTATCTCCCATACCTGTTGGTTCTAATAAAGTTTTTACCTTTTGAACCTCTCTTAAATAAGTGTTTTCATCTACATGTTGTTTTAAAATTTCAAGTAAATCTATAATTCCAAAATCAATTAGTGCTTGCATTTGAGTAGAATAAACAATATCTTTAACTTTGTTTTCTTTAAAACAATCTATTAAATGTGTGAAAAATACATCATATGTAATATCTGAGGTTTTGTAGTATTTTTTTAAATCTAAATTATCTTCAAATAGAGCAAATACCTCATGTTTAGAGTAAATTCTAGTAGAGAAATCATTTCTTGGATAATTATCTCCATAATCAAAAGTGATAAACTCAAAGTTTTTTATATTTTTACAAAGAGTATTTATAAAATTTTCATAACCTACAGCAACTTCACCTTTTGTAATTTTATATTTTTTACAATGATTAATTAAATCTTCATCTTCACAATTTTCAAATTCTATATTATGTTTTTTTACAAAACCTTGTTGTAAAACATCATCTTTTGTGAAAACTAATTCACAAGAAAAAGCATCAAAAATCTCATTTGCTACTACAAAACAGTTTTCAATCTCTACTTCATTGATATCATTGTAGTGTAATAAATCTATGGCATTGTCAAAAGAATCTTTGAAATACTCTTTTTGATGTTTTTGCAAATGGGGATATCTTTCAACAATTGCAAAATTAAGGGTTTGGATAAGTTCAGGTTTCAAAGTATAGATAAATTGGATAATATCTGCCAATAAATACCCATGATGTGCACCAATTTCTAGTATAGTACAATCTTTTGGGAGCTCCTTGCTTTGTATGGCATCAACTATTCTTTTTCCTATAGTTCCTCCAAAAAAAGATGAGGTTGAAACAGCAGTATAAAAGTCTCCTTTTTTACCAATTTGTTTATATTTACTATAATAACCATCATTTTCATAAAGCCATGAGTTAAAGTATTCACTAAATTTTATTTTTTTATTCATAAATGAAGTTTAGCAAAGTTTTTTTGATATGTTTATAAACAGATTTATTTAAACTTAGTAATTAAATGGTAAAAAAATTGTTACTTCTTTGTAAACGAATTAAGGTATAATTACACTTATTTATTTAGTAAGGAGTAGCCCATGGAAAAAAGAACAAAAATTTTAGCAACTTTAGGGCCAGCAAGTGATAGTGTAGAGATTATAGAAGGTTTAATAAATGCTGGTGCAAATCTATTTAGATTAAATTTTTCTCATGGAAGTCATGAATACCATGCAAACACATTAAAAAATATTAGAACTGCTATGGAAAATACAGGTGTTACAGTTGCAGTTTTACAAGATATTTCAGGACCAAAGGTGAGAATAGGGGAGTTAAAAGAACCTTTTGAGTTAAAAAAAGATGATGTAATAACTTTTTTAAAACATGAGATTGTAGGTTATCAAGAAAAAGATAACAAATATGTAGTATCTATTAATTATCCTGAGTTACTTGATAAAGTAAAAGAGGGTGAATTTATATATTTATATGATGGAACAATTAGAGCAAAAGTTATTGAAACAGGTGATGAGATAAAAGCTCAAATTGAAAATCATGGAAAACTTAGTTCTAAAAAAGGTGTAAATTTCCCAAATACTGTAATTGATATTGATGTTATTACAAAAAAAGATGCAAAAGATATTGCTTGGGGTGTTGCAAATAAAGTAGACTACTTTGCAATCTCATTTGTACAAAATAAAAGAGATATGGAACATGCAAGAGAACTTCTTGGAGATTATAAAGGAAAATTAATAGCAAAAATTGAAAAATTTGATGCTGTTGAAAATATAGATGAGATAGTAGAAGCTAGTGATGGACTTATGGTAGCTAGAGGTGATTTAGGTATTGAAGTTCCTTATTATGAAGTTCCAACTATTCAAAAAAGACTTATCAAAAAAGCAAATGCTGCTAGTATTCCTGTTATCACTGCAACTCAAATGCTTTTATCTATGACTGAAAATGAAAGAGCAACAAGAGCTGAAATCTCAGATGTTGCAAATGCTGTTTTAGATGGTACAGATGTAGTTATGTTAAGTGAAGAGAGTGCTGTTGGAGTTGATCCAATCAATGTAGTTGAAACTATGAGTAATATTATCACTAAAACAGAAGAGATTTATAAATTTGATAAATACAACGATTTAGAATATAAAGATCAATTTGATGTAATCTATGCAACTGTTACGAAACTAGCGGATGATTTAAAAGCTAAAGGGATTTTAGTATTAACAAGTTCTGGTACTTCACCTATAAAAATCTCAAGATTTAGACCAAAAACTAAAATCTATGCATTTTCTCATAAAAGAAAAGTTGTAAATACTCTTTGTGGTATTTGGGGTGTATATCCAGTTTCTGTTATCAAAGAAGCACAGGCATCTAAAATGATACAAAAGATGTTAAAAGAGTTAGATTCTAAAGATTTATTAGATAAAAAAGGTCCTTATATTTGTACTATTGGATATCCTGTTGGTGTTCCTGGAAGTACAAATACAATTAAGATTTTAACTGAATCAGAGATTGAGTTTTATCTTAATTTTTCAACTAAGAAGAAGTAATTCTTCTTTAGTTTGAATTAAAACTTATTTGATTTTCAATTCTTGCAATCTCTTTTTTGATAGAATCAACTAAAGAGATATCTTTTTGCCCTGTATATTGCCAATTTCCATATTTTGTAGCATCATTAACTTTATATTTTTCAAATAGCATCATTTGGTCAGTAAGTTTATCATTAGGAGTGTTTTCTACTTTTTTTAACATTCTTTTATAGATAATTAACATTTGTTTATCCCAAACTTTCAACTCATCTTTACTAGGGATATATGTTCCTTTTTTTGCAAATAGTTCCAATTCTTGGATTATATCTTCATATTTTATTGGAGCAAAATCTAAAAGGTCCATTTTATAAACAAGTCTAGAAGCATTTTTATTATTTAATTTGTAAATTGAATCAAAATTTTTAATATGTGAAGCTATTTTTTCAAAAACTCTTTCTTTATCATCTAAAACTTCATTTGTAGAGTCTACTTTTACTTCATTTTCTGGCTTCTCTTCTTTTATCTCTTCAGGTTTATTTTCTTCAACTTTTAGATTTGGTGTAGTTTGTTTTTCTACTTTAGGTTTTTCTTCTTTCTTTTTTAGAGTTTTTAACTCATCTTGGTATTGTAAATTTTTCTTTTCTAAATCTTTGATTGTATTTTGTAGTTTTTGATACTCAACAGTTGAAGTTGAGACAGGATTAGTTTTATTAAAACTTTTATCATAATAGATAAAAAAAGCGATTAATGCAGTAATTATAACAATTGAAGATATAGTTGCAATTATAGTAGAAGAGGTATGTTTTTTAGCAGACCTAACAAGTTCTTCTTCCATTTTTTCTCTAGGTTTTTTTATCAAATCATCAACTATAGTAGAAAAATTTATTTGTTGAAGTTTTCTTAAATCAGCAAGATTATTCATAACTTCATGTTTTTTTTCTTCCTCATTTTGAAGTCGTAATTCTAACTCAGTAATTTTTTTTTGAAGAGATTGAAGCTCTTCATCATAATTTGAGGTTAGATGAGCAAGCTCCTTATAAACCTCGTCCATAGATTTTGCACCCTCTTTAAACCTATCAAGCAAAGAAGAAAAGTTATTATCCATAATGAATTCCTAATTTCATTTTAGATTATATTATGACATAATTTTATTAAGATTAAATAAATAACTTTTCAAACCCATAGGTTTTTTTAAACTTTTGTAGAATAATAATTTTTAATTTTTTTATATAAGTTTATAGTTTATTTTTCTTAGTTAAAATTTTTATAAATTTTAATAAGGATTTTAAGATGAAATCAAAAATTATAAACAAACTGGCATTTTTAACGTTAATCTCTTCAACACTTGCAATTAGTTCTTTTGCAAATGGTGTGAAAATAACTCCACTTGGAAGTCATGATGGAGAGTTCTGTAGTAGAGACAGAGCTTTTGTATTTGAAGACCCAGATGGTACTAGAGTGTTGTTTGATGTTGGTAAAACAGTTGCAGGAGCAAATGACCCTAGACTTGGAAAAATTGATTTGGTATTATTATCTGGTGTTCATGGTGATCATATTGGTGATAACAGAATCTCAAAAACTGGAAATGGAACTTGTGCAAAGCCCCAAACAGAAGTTTCAACATTACCAAACTCAAATACAGCTGAAATAATTGTAGCTAAAAATGCAAAATCATTTCTTGGTGGAGAGATGCATAAATTTATGCAAGCAAAAGTAAAAGCAGCAGGTGGTAATCCCAAACAAGTTATGCCTTTGAGATTTGGTGGAGAAAGACAAATAGGTGGTGTAAAAGTTGCTATTGTTCCAGTTACTCATAGTAATGGAGTTGCAGGTTCTTTTTTAAATGATGATTTGTCAAAATCTTTTGATAAAGATGGTTTAACAGCATATGTTGGTCCAGATAATGGATATATATTGACTTTTTCAAATGGATTAGTTGTTTATATCTCTGGAGATAGTGGAATTACAGCAGAACAAGATGTGACAGTAAGAAAATTTTATAATGCAAATTTAGCAATTATAAATGCTGGAGGAGTTTATACCTCAGGGCCAAAAGAAGCAGCTTATTCAGTAAATGAACTTATAAAACCAAATGCAGTTATTCCAAGCCATACAAATGAAGAAGCAACAAAAAATGGAAAGCTTTTACCAAATACAAAAACTGCAATGTTTAAAAATTTAGTAAAAGATATTCCAGTATATATTCCATTAAGTTCAGTTACAATGGAGTTTGATAAAGATGCAAAATGTATTAAAGGTTGTAAGTAAAATTAATTTTTAGATAAAGGAAGCAAAATTTTAAATTTTGCTCCTTTATACTTAATCCCTTTATACTCAAATTCTTCATTTGCTACTTCAATTGTTCCATCTAAAGATTTTGTAACAATTTGAAGAACCATATATAATCCAATTCCTGTCCCTTGTGATCTATGTTTTGTTGTAAAGTATGGTTCAAAGATTCTTTGTATAATTGATTCTTTTATACCTCCACCATTATCTAAGAGTATTATTTCAATATTGTTTTTATCAATTTTTTTAGTTTTTATAATTATTATTTTATTTTCAATATTTGATTCTTTTAATGCATCTTTTGCATTATTAATTAGATTTAATAAAGTTTGAACAAGTTCATTTGCAATTGCATTAATCTTTATAGTATCATCATTTTCAATTATTAGTTTTATAAAATTATTATCAAGAGCTGGTTTCATTAATTTTTTTATTTGTTCTAAAACTTCTTTTAAATAAAAAATCTCCTCTTTATTATTAGAGTGTATTAGAAAATTTCTAAAATCATCAATTGTTTTTGAGAGATATTGCGTTGTAAAAACAATATTATCTAATTCTTTATTTAATTCCTCATCAGTTATTAAATTTAATTCTTTTTGTAATTTAATACCACTTGCAAGTGTTGAAATTGTCGATAATGGCTGCCTCCATTGATGTGCAATATTACCAATCATCTCTCCTAAAGAAGCTAATTTTGATTGTTGGAATATAATCATATTTTTTTTATCAAGTTCTTTTTGTATCTCATATTTTTTTGTTATATTTCTACTTACTCCAAGTACACCTAAGAAAATATTATTTGTGTCATATAAAGGTGTTTTCAAAGTTTCTAAAAGCACTTTTGAACCATCAGGATATGTAACCCATTCTTCATTTTTAATTGATTTTTGTTCTTTTAATATCTGTTCATCTTTTTCTTGAAAGAATTTTGCAACATCTTTGTCCAAAAGTTCAAAATCTGTTTTCCCTAAAATCTCTACCTTTTTTTTACCCATAAATTCACAAAAAGCATTGTTACAACTAAGATATACACCTGCTTGATTTTTATAACCCTTTACAAAAATTAAGTCGGGAGTTGAATCAATTAAAGAGTTAATAAATTGGTGTTGTTGCTGTATCGTATCAATCATAGAGTCAAACTCTCTAGATAAGATACCTATCTCATCTTTTCTATCCAAATTAGTGCTATGTTTTTGCTCAGTTTCTTTTGTCTTTTTTATGGCATTAATGATTTTAAAGATACTATTTGACATACTATTTGCTATAAAATAGGCAAAAATTATTCCTAAAATAATAGCAACAATAGTATAAAGTAAACCATCAATAGTCACTTTTGCCATACTTTCATTGATTTCTTTTTTATTTAATATTACCCTTGCCCAACCTATAAACTGCGTATCTCGTAAGATAGGTGAAGCAGCATCAATTATTGAATTGTTTTCAAAAATTGTTTTGGAAAAATGGTGAGAATATAATAGTTCAATACTTTTTTTATCAGATATATATTTACCAATAAACTTAACATTAGAATGGGCTACAATTTGACCTTGAGGGTTAATAATTAAAATATCTTCAACATGAGGATGGGTTTTGATAGATTCAACAACTTCTTTTAATCCTACATAATCGTTTGCAAGCAACCAAACTTGCGAATTTGAAGCAAGAATTTTAGAAAGGCTTATAGCTTTTTTTTGAAGTTGTTTATTTAAAAAAGACTTTTCTTTACTTACTAAATCAAATACAAATAAACTCATCATAACTATATGAACAAAGGCTATACCTAAAATTAGTTGCCTTTTAATTGATACTGTTAAAAAGTTTTTTATAGTTTTAAACATCAATACTCTCCAATATCTCTTACTTGAGCATCAAATTTTTTTAAAAACTCTCTAACTTTGTCATATGTATGATAATCTGCTTTTTCATAATGGGATAATTCCATTTTTTCTAATATTTTTTTACCTTCAATATTTTTATGAAGATTAAAAATTAGATTTTCAATCTTTTTCAAAGTATCTTGTGGAAAATCTTTTCTTGCTACTAAAGCATTATTTAGTAAAGGTTGAGTTTCCCAGATTATAGTTAATTCTTTTGCGATATCTGGATTTTGCTTTTTAAAAGCAAGCCAAGGTGGAGTCCACGTTGCTCCAATAATAGATTTTTTTAAATATACATTCATAATTGAAGATTCCTGAGAACCTACATAGTGATTTTGTATATCTTTGTTTATATTAATTCCATTTTTATATAAATAATATTGAGGAAGCATTGTTCCTGCTAAAGCTGTTTTGGCAGGATAACTAACAATTTTTCCTTTGATATCTTCAATATTTTTAATATTTGAATCTTTTCTAACTATGAAAATTCCTCTAAAATTTGTGTCATCAGCCATTTTACCAAATATATTATAATTTTTATTTGCTGCTATGATGGTTTGATATGGATTTGGTAAAGATAAATCAAAATAACCATTAAAAAGTTTTTTATCATAAGAATCATAATTTCGCGAAGCTTCAAGTTTTATTTCAATATTTTTTAGATTTTTATTAAGATAATCAACCATAGGTTGATACACTTCAAATAGTTTATGTGGATTGTGTAAGGGATGTACTCCAAAAATATATATTTGTTTTTGGAATATTGGTTGCTCTGAGTATTTTATTTTATATTCATTGTTTTTATTATCATTACAAGCAGTAAAAAAAACTATTATAATTAGTAAAAAAAAGTTGTTTTTCATAATACTAATTATAACAGATTTTTTACTTAAAGAGTTAAAACAAGAGTTTAACTCATTTTTGAGTAAATATCAAATAATTCAATTTGTTCTTGCAGTTTGTATATCTCAACTTCAATCGATTTTATCTTTTGAGAGTTTGAAAGTGTATCTACATCACTTTGAGTTTTAACTTCTGCATTTTTTTCTTCAATGATGATTTTTAATAAAGATTCATAAAGTTGATAATCATCTTGAGCAACCTTTTTTTTCTGATTTAACATCTCAATTTTTGCCAATTTTGTTTTATAATAGTTTTCTTCTTCTAAAATAGTATTTTGCAAAGTAAGTTTAGATTTTAGATATTCTAATTTTTGTGTTTGAATATCATTAAAGGTTCTAACATCAAAAGGCATAGAAACAGATATTCCATAAGTTTTTGAAGTGTCATCAGTGATTGTTGGATTATCAGTTTCATGATATTTTGTATAGTCTAATGTTGCACTTACAGTTGGTAAATATTTAGCAACTGTCATATCACTGAAATAATCTTTTTGTTTCATATCATTTGTAGCTTTTTTTAACTCTAAACTATTATTTATATAGCTTCTTTCATCTGTTAAGTTAAGCCTAGGTAATTCAAAACTTAGGTAATCTCCACTAGCTATTGATGAAAAGTTATAGTCTAATTCTCTTTTTTGATATTTTAAATCTAATAAACTATTTTTTACTTTATTTGCTTCAAGTATGGCATTATCTAAATAAGAAGTATCTAAAAAGCCATTTAAAACTTGCTCTTTTTTTCTTATGATATCTATTTGAGCATTGTCAAGTTGTAATTGTGCTTTTTTGATATTTAAATCTAAAATATGAAGATTAAATAGCATCGTTACAGCATTTTTTATTAACTCTTTTTTTTGAATCTCAATATCTATATCATTATAATCATAAGAGGCATTTGCATATTTTATTGCTTTATAAATACCTCCACTTTTAAATATGGGTTGATTAATTGATACCATACTTTTAGTTGTATCATAATTTTCCCCATACGATTTAGAGTAAGAAAATATAACTTGATTTATCCAATCTTTTTTTAGCTTAGCACTACTTTCTTCATTCTGTTCTTGACTATATTTAAATAAATCTAATCTTTGTTTAGAAAGTATCTCTTCACCTGTAGCATTTAAAAATACAGGTAAAGTGATAAATATGGGTAAACAAAATTTAGTCAATTTTTGAAAGTGCATCATCTAGCCTTTTAAACCCTTCATTAATCTCATCTTTTGAAATAGTAAGTGGAGGAAGTAATCTTAAAGTATTTCTTCCTGCTTTTAAAACTAATACACCCTCTGCAAAAGCTTTTTTTATTATTAGTGCTAAGGTATCAGAATCTTTTACTCTTAAACCTTTAATCAAACCAATTCCAACTTTTTGAAGAAAAAGATTACTATATTTTTCAAAGATTTCATTTAATTTTGAATCAAAATAAATAATAGCTTCATCTAAAGCACCAGAATCTTTGTACTCTTCTAAAATATCTAAAACTTTATTAGCTGCAGCAGTACATAAGTAGTTTCCACCAAAAGTAGAACCATGATCTCCTGCTTCAAAAATATCTTTATGCGTAGTTACAACAGCTCCAATTGGAACACCACCACCTAAACCTTTTGCTAGAGTTACAATATCTGGTTCAATCTCATAAAGATTACTTGCAAGGAATTCTCCTGTTCTATAAACACCAGTTTGTACTTCATCTATAATTAATAAGATATCTCTTTGTTTTAAAAATTTTGCTAATTCTTGAACTGCTTCTTTTTCAAAAGGTTGAACTCCACCTTCCCCTTGAACTAATTCAATCATAATTGCAACTGTTTCATCGTCAATTGCATTGTAAATATCATCAATTGCACTATTAAATGAAAAACCATCAGGATATGGAGCAAAATTTGGACTATGAAAAGAGCTTTGACCTGTAGCTTTTACAGTTGTAATTGTTCTTCCATGAAAAGAGTGCTCTAATGTGATAACTTTGTATCTTTTCCCATCATATTTAGTTTTTCCATATTTTCTAGCTATTTTTATAGCCCCTTCATTTGCTTCTGCACCACTGTTTGCAAAAAAAGTTCTAACATCCATTTGTGAATATTTTGCTATTTTTTCAGCTAATTTTGCTTGTGGTTCTATTGCATAAAGATTAGAAATATGAGTTATGTTGCTTGCTTGATTACAAATAGCTTGAGCAACCTCTTGGTTTCCATGACCTACTGAAACTACACCGATACCTGAAGTGAAGTCAATGTAATCTTTATCATTTTCATCGAATAAAGTTGCATTGATACCTTTTTTGAAGTTAACATAGTTTCTAGCATAAGTATGTAAAACATACTGTTTGTCTAATTGTTCTAACATCTATTTTTCCTAAATTTAAGTGATAAAATTATATCTAATTTTTTTAAACAGTATATTAATAAATTATTATTGAATAACAATTGAAAAACTTCTATTTAGATTTGTAAAAAAATATTAACTATTAAACTGGTTTTGGATAAAATCAAAACTAAAATTTAAAGGAAAAAAATGCAGCATTTAATTACTACAGCTGATTTTACTAAAGAAGAAATTCTTGAACTTTTTGATGATGCTAGAATGTTTTTAGATATGGAAAGTAGTGAAGTTTTAAAAGGTAAAATTATAGTAAATTTATTTTTTGAAAACTCTACAAGAACAAGAAGTGCTTTTGAGATGGCTGCAAAAAGGTTAGGGGCACAGGTTATTTCTCTTGATGTTGGTACAAGTTCAACAAAAAAAGGTGAAACTATATTTGATACAGTTACAAATATAAATGCAATGAAACCTGATGCTATAGTTATAAGACACTCAGATTGTAATATTCATAGTACTTTAATTGATTATGTGGATTGTCCTATTATCAATGCAGGTGCAGGTAAAAATGCACACCCTACACAAGCTTTATTAGATTTATTTACTATTATCAAACATTTTGATGGAGATACAGAGGGTAAAAAAGTTGCAATAGTTGGAGATGTTAGAACTTCAAGAGTTGCAGGCTCAAATAAAAGATTACTTCCAAGATTTGGTATGGATGTTTGTTTTGTAGCACCTGATTGTTTTAAAGATGAAAGTGATGAGTTTAAACAATATGATAATATTTCAGAAATTATTGATGATGTTGATGTTGTGATGAGTTTAAGAACACAACTTGAAAGACACAATGAGGTATATTTTCAATCATTAAATGATTATGCAAAAGATTATTGTATTACAAGTGAAACTTTTGGAGATAGAGATATTTTACTTTTACATCCAGGTCCAGTAAATAGAAATGTTGATATCTCAGATGAGATGTTAATAGACCCAAGAAATAAAATTTTAGAGCAAGTTACAAATGGAGTTGCTGTAAGAATGGCAGTTCTAAAAAAACTTATTTTACAAAACAGTAAGTAGTTTGAATCAAGAATTAATTAATCTTTTAAACAAATATGGCTCTTTAAAAGAGCCATTTCTTTTTATAATCTCTTATGACTTATCAAAAGCTTATATTAAACCTTTGAGCCAATTGCCTGATGATGTTAAATATGAGTTAAATAACACCACTTTTTCAGATAGTATGAAAAAAACTCAAATCAAAAAATATCCAATATCTTTTGAAGAATATAAAAAAAAGTTTGATTTTGTACAAGAACATATAAAAGCTGGGAATAGTTATTTATTAAATTTAACATGTGAAACGAAAATTGAAACAGAGTTTAGTTTAGATGAGATATATGAAAAATCAAAAGCAAAATTTAAATTAAAGTTTTTCAATAAATTTGTTTGTTTCTCCCCTGAAAGATTTATTCAAATCCTAGATAATAAGATTTACACTTTTCCTATGAAAGGTACTATTGATGCTAGTTTGGAAAATGCACAAGATAAAATTTTAGCAAATCAAAAAGAGATGGCTGAACATACTATGGTAGTAGATTTACTTAGAAATGATTTAGGAATTGTGGCAAATAAAATAAGAGTAGAAAAATTTAGATATATTGATAAAATAAATGCAGGAGATAAAAAACTTTTACAAGTAAGTTCTGAAATAACAGGGGAATTACAAGAAGATTGGAATAAAAACTTAGGCAATATTTTAACTTCTATTTTACCTGCTGGGTCTATTACTGGAACACCTAAAAAGAAAACTATAGAGATTTTAGAGAATATAGAAGCTTATGATAGAGATTTTTATTGTGGTATTTTTGGGGTATTTGATGGAAAAAATCTTGACAGTTCTGTAATGATTAGATTTATAGAGAATCAAAATAATACTTTTGTATATAAAAGTGGTGGTGGAATCACTTGTGATTCTGATGCCAAATTGGAATACGAAGAACTTATAGATAAAATATATTTGCCTTTCTAATATAAATCAAAAATAAACACTTAATACTTTTCCAATACCTTTGCTTAGTATAATTAAGAAAAATTATAAAGGGAACAAATGAGTATTTTGGATAAAAAGTTGATTGATGAGATTGTTTTAGCAAAAAATTGTAAAGAGTTTGAATACCAAAAATTACTTCTTACTTCTAGAAGTTTAAATGTTAGAAAAGCACTGGCAAAAAATCCTTATCTTGATACTACTATAGCTAATAAATTACTTTTTGATCCTAGTCTAAATGTTTCTTATAGAGCTTCAAAAAATAAAAACTGTACTATAAAAAGAGAGTTTAAAGCAAAAGATTTAGAAAACAAATGTGTGATATGTGAGATTGATGAATTAAAATTAAATTGTCAACAATGTAAGTTTTAAATTTAATATTAAAATTATTTAATAATAAATTTAATTTTAAAGTA
>QKDL01000080.1 GCA_003252105.1 Arcobacter sp. | reverse complement strand
AGTAAAATATTTTAATCTATTGTTTTAAAGGACTTAGTTGCTAATTTTAAATTAATATCAAACAATAAAATAACTAAATATCGATATTTTAATAGTTAAATTATAGATTTTATAAAAAATACACAAAATAGATTTAATAAGCCAATGAATATATACTAAAATTTTTTCTATAAACTACAATGATTTAAAATTTTGTGTAGTAAATCTTTTATTAAAAAGGATATATACTTTAATCATAAAGTAAATATTAATATGAGTAATTATAAATATACATTAGGAAACAGAACATATACTTTTAAAAATCTTGCAGACTTAATGGCAAAGGCAACACCAAAACGTTCTGGCGATATATTAGCAGGAGTTTCAGCTTTATCTTCACAAGAAAGAGTAATAGCTCAAATGAGATTAGCCGAAGTTCCTCTAAAAACTTTTCTAACTGAAGCTTTAATACCTTATGAAGATGATGAGATTACAAGACTTATACTTGATGAACATGATAAAAAAGGGTTTGAGCCAATCTCACATCTAACAGTTGGAGATTTTAGAAACTGGCTTTTAAGTGATGATACAACACCTGAAGTTATAAAATATGTAAGAGCAGGACTAACTCCTGAAATGGTAGCAGCTGTTAGTAAAATCATGAGAAATCAAGATTTGATTTTAATAGCTAAAAAATCTCCTGTAGTAACTTCATTTAGAAATACAATTGGTTTACCAAATCAGTTATCAACTAGACTTCAACCAAATCATCCAACTGATGATGTAAGAGGAATTGCTGCAAGTATTTTAGATGGCTTATTATATGGAAATGGAGATGCTGTTATTGGTATAAATCCAGCAACTGATAATGTTGAGCAAACAATTAAACTTCTTAAACTAATGGATGATGTTATCCAAAAATATGAAATCCCGACGCAATCGTGTGTTTTAACTCATGTTACAAATACTATTGAAGCTATTGAGAAAAAAGCTCCAGTTGATTTGGTGTTTCAATCAATTGGTGGAACAGAGGCTACAAACTCAAGTTTTGGAGTAAATTTAAATATCTTAAAAGAAGCACATGAAGCTGCTCTTTCACTAAATAGAGGAACAGTTGGAAACAATGTAATGTACTTTGAAACAGGTCAAGGAAGTTCACTTTCAGCTAATGCAAACTTTGGTCTTGACCAACAAACTTGTGAAGTAAGAGCTTATGCAGTTGCTAAAAAGTTCAAACCACTTTTAGTAAACACAGTTGTGGGATTTATTGGTCCTGAGTATTTATTTGATGGAAAAGAGATTACAAGAGCTGGATTGGAAGATCATTTTTGTGGAAAACTATTAGGTGTTCCTATGGGGTGTGACATTTGTTATACAAACCATGCAGATGCAGATCAAAATGATATGGACAATCTTTTAACACTTTTAAGTGTTGCAGGGTGTAATTTTATTATGGGAATACCTGGAAGTGATGACATCATGCTTAACTATCAAACAACCTCTTTCCATGATGCACTTTATGCTAGAAAAGTTTTAGGATTAAAGCCAGCTCCTGAGTTTACAGCTTGGTTAGAAAAAATGGAAATTTTTAAAAATATGGATAATTTTATTTTAAATGAAAAGATGCCTAAAACATTTTTAAAATCATTATCAAATGCGATTGGGACAAACTAATGAGTAATATTAAAAAAGCAAATGATATAAAAAATGTTATTGAAAACCCATGGGCAGCACTTAGAGAATATACTGATGCTAGAATTGGTTTAGGAAGGGCAGGAGTTAGTATCCCAACTCAGGAGTCACTTAACTTTCAATTAGCTCACGCCCAAGCACAAGATGCTGTTCATCTTCCACTTGATGTTGAAACAGTAATTGAACAATTAGAAAATGCAAATCTTAATTTAAATCAAAAGCAAGAAATATTTACACCAATACTATTACATTCACAAGCGGTAAATAGAACTACATATTTACAAAGACCTGATTTAGGAAGAAGATTAGATAAAAAATCTATTGAGATATTAAAAAAAGTAAACACTTTAAAAGATGAAAAATATGATTTATCAATTGTTGTTGTAGATGGTTTATCTTCCCTTGCAATAAAAGAAAATGCTTCAATATTTATAAAAAAACTTCTTGAAGCTTTAAATTTTGATAACCAAGATTGGAACTTGGCACCAATTACTATTGTTCAACAAGGAAGGGTAGCTATTGGTGATGAAGTTGGACAAATATTAAATTCTAAAACAACTATTGTATTAATTGGTGAAAGACCAGGACTTAGCTCACCTGATAGTATGGGGTTATATTTAACTTATAATCCAAAAGTAGGGCTAACAGATGAAAGTAGAAACTGTATATCAAATATTAGAATTGAAGGATTATCGTATGAGGAGGCAATAAAAAAGGCAATGTATTTATTAAAAGAGTCTAGAAGACTTGAACTATCAGGTGTAAACCTAAAAGATAGAACAACTGAAACAATAATAGAAAACAATATTAATGAAGAAAATTTTTTAATAAAATAAGGAAAGAAAATGAGTAATTTGAATCAAGATTATCTTGCTAAAAGACAATTAAAAAGAGGTACTGCTGGTTGGATTTTACTAGCAGGTTTAGGTATTTCATATGTAATTTCAGGAGATTTTGCAGGATGGAACTTTGGTATAGCCGAAGCTGGTTGGGGTGGATTTGCAATCGCAGCAGGTCTTATGGCTTTAATGTATTTTTGTTTAGTATTATCGCTTGCTGAGATGTCAGCATCAATTCCTGCTGCTGGTGGTGGATATAGTTTCGCTAGACAAGTTATGGGACCTGCTGGTGGTTTTTTAACTGGTCTTGCCATACTAATTGAGTATGCTTTAGCACCTGCTGCTATTGTAATATTTATTGGTTCTGCTGTTGAAGCTTTAACTGGGTTTAATGGTCCTATTGTTTATGCACTATTTTATGCTGCATTTATTGCTATCCATCTAATTGGGGCTGGTGAAGCTCTTAAAACAATGATGGTAATTAGCGGTTTAGCTGTATTTGCAATCTTAGCAACTGCTATTGCTTTATTGGGTGATTTTGATTCAACTAAACTATTTGATATCGCTGCATCTGCTGATGTTGCAGGTAGCTCTCAGATGTTACCATTGGGTTGGTATGGTGTATGGGCTGCTTTACCATTTGCAATGTGGTTATTCTTGGCTGTTGAGGGTGTTCCATTAGCAGCTGAAGAAGCAAAAGATCCTGCAAAAGATGTACCTAAAGGTATTATTGCTGCTATGGTATTCTTACTATTTACTGCTGCATTAGTATTGTTTTTAGTTCCAAGTGCAACAGGAGCTGAGGCTATTGGTAAAAGTGCTGTTCCTTTAGTGGATGCTTTAAATGCAACTGGAAATACTACTTTGGCAACTACTGTTAATGTTTTAGGATTAGCTGGATTAATCGCATCATTTTTCTCAATTATTTATGGATATAGTAGACTAATTTTTGCCTTATCAAGAGCTGGGTATTTACCAAGGTTTTTATCACTTACTAGTAAAAGAAAAACTCCAACTTGGGCTTTAATTGTTCCAGGTGTTTTAGGATTCTTAGCTTCTTTAAGTGGTGAAGGTGATTTAATGTTAGCAATGGCAGTTGTAGGGGCTACTATTTCATATGCTTTAATGTCTTTAAGTCATATTTTACTAAGAGTTAAAAACCCAGAGATGCCAAGACCATATAAAACTCCTGGTGGTACTGTAACTTCAGGTATTGCATTTGTTTTATCATTGGTGGCATTAACTGGTGTTTATGCCTTTGATCCAAGAGCATTCTTTTATACGCTAATTCTTTATGCTATTGGTGCTTTATATTACTTCTTATATAGTAAAAACCATTTAGTTGCTAAAACAGCAGATGAAGAGTTTGCAATGTTAGAACAAGCTGAGTCTGATTTGGCTCATGAATTAGGTTAAAAAGTAGAATATATTATAATTAGCTTATTAAAAAATTAAGGTTTTAGATGCTTAAGTCTTCAATGCTAATTCCTCATGAAAAACTAAAAGACTGGATAAAGGTCTTTTGGTTTTTAGAAGGAGATGGTAATGGTAATCTTGTCAATTGTCAAAAAATCATTCCTGATGGGTGTGCAACCGTTTTTATCGTACTAGATGGAGAGATAAATTTTAGTCTTTATAAAAATGGTGAGATGAAAAGAGGAATCTATGTTCATCCCCCTGTGATGAAATCATATTTTGCATATGTTAGTGATGATGCATATTTTATAGATATCCAACTAAATCCAAGTGTATTTTACAAACTTTTTAATATTGCAGTTGATGAATTGATAGATACAATGTACACTTTAGACGACCTTTCGATAAACTTTGACTCCTCATTTTTAGAAAGAATATACAATTGTAAAGATGATAAAACAAAAGTTTACAATGAGCTAAACAACTTCTTAATAGATCTATTCTACAAATCTGATTTTAATAAAAATGAAACTCTATGTAACATAAACAAACTATATAAAGATGGAGATTTGGATGCCTTTTTCAAATCTCAAAACCTTTCAGTAAGACAAATTGAGCGAAATCTAAAAAAAACCACAGGATTAACCCCAAAATTTTTAAGTAGAATTGGAAGGTTTTATTCTATATTAGATTATATAAAGTTCAGAGAACACAATACACAATTTAAAGAACTAGCAAAAGAACAAAACTTCTCTAATCACTCCCATTTTATAAGGGAATTCAAAAGCTTAACAGAAGCAACACCTGAAAACTTTTTAAATATAAATAGTGATTTTCCTCAGTATCAAGGGCTGTGTAATCTTAGGCAGTTTTCTAAGTATTGATAAATAAAAGATAATATTAAGTAGGAAAATTTTTACTTTACTTTTTTAATTATAAATTTTAAAAGTGACTGTTCTTTTTATTTTATATAAAATGTGACGTAAAAGTGACGCTGAATTGTTAAACTTGTAATAGGAAGTATAAAATATCATTATATTTTTAAATTGGAGTATAAAAATGTCAAATACAATCAATCAAACCCAAGCAAACTCAATAGACCAAAAGTATGCGTTATTAAATGCAAAAAATAAAAATACAGACTCAACTGCAACTTTTAAAACAACAACTAAATGGTCAGGTTCTACAAGCAATGTTGACCCAAGTATCACGAAAGAAGTATTAAACTCTCTTTCAAAAGATTATACAAATATAGAAGGTTTAAAACCTACAGATATATCATTTGAAGATTATGAAAAAATGTCATATGAAGCATTAGAAGTCATTTTTGAAGGAAATGGTGATTTTATTGGAAAAGCTTCAGGATTAATGGCAACAGCGCAATTAACAGAAGATAAGATATTAAATAAAATCTTTTTTGATGATTTCTCAAAAGCTCAAAAAGAAGGGACTAATAGTAAATATTCTGAAGTTTTACTTATGACAGGATTTTTAGATTTAGATACTAATATTCATATTGACCCAAATACACTTAGTGATGGTGATTTTTTGAAAACTGCTAATAAATCTTCAAATAGTAATTTTTTATCACAATCAACAAATGAAAAAGCTTCAGTTTTATCAACAAAAGACTCTCTTCTAAAAGGCTTTGATGATTTTAGAGATTTTTATTATAATGGTGATGGAAATTGGACAAACAATTTTGATATGAGTGTAGTATTTAAAAATATGGATGAAATAAAAAATTTATATAATCAAAAAGTTCAAGAGAACGAAGCTATTTTAAGTAGCTTAATGAAAGATACTAAACAACAAGCAATATAATCAATCAACAGTTTATAGGAGAAAAAATATTAATAGATTAAATCACTTCTGTCGTCTAAATACCCTTATAAGCCTTGGCATTACACTTTTTATTTTATAAAATATATCTAGCACTTGATAGGTAAACACAGGTGCAAAACCGTTGAACCAAAGTTTTTGTTCTAGTAGCAAAATTGCTGATATTGAAAAAAAGACTATTGACATCATCGTTGCATTTACCATAAGTACAAATAAACTATTGTATTTTTTTGTGGGTTCTTTTTTCTCTTCAAAATATGAAAATAGTAAAAATATTACAAATACTATAAGAGAACCAAATACTGGGTTTATGTTTTTTAAAGTACCATGATAAAAGTGAAAAGAGTTCAAAGCATTTAGATGCATGATAATACCAGGTAATTTAATAGGATCAGGAGATAAACTATGAGCTATAGCTATATAATCTTTGCTTCCTTCAAAATCTGAACCAATCATAACTACAGAGTTTTCTAAAGAGCTTGGAACTACTGATTCTTCAACTATGGTTGATACTGATCTGATTTTTTGATATTCGTTTTTTGTATCCCATAATGTGAAGCCATAGCTATAAGCATCTTGTTCATATTTGGCAAAAAATTTAGCAATAATTCTATTTTGTGTTACATCAAAATCCAAAAGAGTGTTTCCACATATCTCTATTTGGTTATTATCCTCTTTTATATTTTTTAATTCTTCTAAAGATTTGCATTGGTTTGTATTAAGAAGATACATCACATAATCTACGTTTGGATAGATTCTATCATCTGTTTTAAAATATGATTCAAATCTTCTAGACATCAAATCATCTGCTAATAAGAAGTTTGGAGAAACGAAAAATATATTAGGATTTAGATTATTGTCATCCAAATACTTTTCTATAAAATGAAACTCTTCTGCCTTTGGTATTAAAACAGGAGTTTTTTTAGACAATGCAATTAGATTATCAATCAACATCTTATCGTATTGAGAGAGTTCCCTTCCATAAGGCAATTCTGTATATTGAAAGTCATAGTCGATGAACACAACTTTTGGTGGTGTTTTCATCTCCTCAACAAGATAGTTTAAACTTTCGATTATTTTGTTCATCTCTTTTCTAGGAAAAACATATCCATAATCTTTTAGTTTATAGTAATCTATAAAATCATCTTCAATAAGAAAAACATTTACTTTAGGAATAGGTTCTTTTTTTACAGCTTCAAATTCACTTTCGTAAAGGTTAAAAAAATCAGCCATCAAAGTATCATATGCAAAATCATCAAATGATTCTTTGATTGGGTCAAAATGTGAAAAAGAAACTATACTTAAGTAAACTACAATAGCTGTAATTGATTTTAAGATTGCATTTTTATATTTAGTCATTATTTGTTAGAATCATCTACCTCTACACCTCTTGTCATACCAGAAACAGAGTCTTCTGAACTATCTAGATATGATTGTGCTGTTGCTGAAATTGATTCACTTTTTTTATCTGTACCATCTAAGTTTTTGTAACATTTGTTTCTACTGTTCATAGTGATTTGGATTTCATTGTTGATTACAAGTTTCCCTTTTCCATCAACTATACATATCTCATCATTTTTATTTAAAATAATTGTTTCACCTTTTGATAAAAGTTCTTTTTTACCATTGATTTGTGAAACAACATCGCCTCTTTTTACCTCTACCATAGAAGAGAATAGAGTTGTAGCAAATGCTATCAATAAAATTGTTTTTTTCAATTTCTATCCTTTTTATTTGATTTAAATTCTTTTTTGTTTAATTTACTAAGTAGTGCAGAGGTAAAAATAGCCCCAGGGATTGCATAAAAAGCAATACCTAATACACTAACAATAGTTGCTAAAATTTTTCCCAAAGCTGTGATTGGAAACATATCCCCATAACCTACAGTTGTAAAGGTTACAGTAGTCCACCAAAGTGCCGCAGGAATACTACTAAACACCTCAGGTTGAGCACTGTTTTCTATGTAATACATAATTGGTGCCGTAACAGATACTAAAATCATAGATATTATAAATACAATTATAAATTTACTTTGGTTTTCTGAAAAAATCTCTATTAGAGTATCATCAAAATCACCATATTTTGTATCTCTAAAAAGTTTAAATATTCTCAAAACCCTTAAAACTCTTAAAAAAACCAAATCAATACCAAGAAACATAAGATAATAAGGGACTAAAACTAATATATCTATTATGATAAATGGTCTAATAAAAAATTTGATTCTACCCGAAAAACCTCTGTATTTAGGGTCTTGCCCCATTGAAATTAGACGAAAAAATAGTTCAATCGTGAAAAAAATCATTGTTATATCTTCAATTAAACTAAATGTATCTTTATACTCATTTAGAGTTTTATCTGTTGATAAATATAAAGATATGGTACTTATTATTACAAAAGAAAAGATTAGAAAATTGAAAAATTTTCCAAGCTTATGTTCAGTCGGCTTTTCTAAAATAAGATAAATATCTTTTAACATCTAACTTGCCTTTTATTTGCTCAACTATTTTTAAAACTAACAATAAAATAATACCAACAACTATACCTAATATAAAATCATTTAACATTGCAGGTATAGACTCTAGGGCTAAATGATGAAAAAACTCTATGTTATGAGATAAGATTCCACCACCTACAAGTATCATAGCAATAGTTCCAATAAAAGCTAAAGCTTTAATGATTTTTGGCATAAGAGCTACTAAGAAATTTCCACTTTTTACTTTTCCTTTACCAATAAGCCAAAATCCTACATTGTCTATTCTTATTATCAAAGCAACTAGACCATATACTCCAACTGTAGCTAAAAAAGCAACAAAAGATGTTACTACAATTTGTACCATTAAAGCTTGGTCTAATACTGTACCTAAAGCAAGTATAACTATCTCTATTGATAAAATAAAATCTGTAGTTATAGCAGATTTTATTTTTTTACGTTCTATTTCTAATACGTTATTTTCCGTTGAAGTTATCAACTCTTCTTCATGTTCTGTTTTTTCATGTTTCTTATGAAAAAACTCTTCAATTTTTTCAATACCTTCATACAAAAGGTATAATCCACCAAGTACCAATATCATAGGTATAACCCATGGTACAAAAGCACTCAATAAAAATGCAAGGGGCAATATAATGATTTTATTAAGTAATGAACCTTTTGCAATAGCCCAAATAACTTTAAGTTCTCTACTTTGATCAAAGCCAGTTGCTTTTTCAGCATTTACAGCTAAGTCATCACCTAAAATACCTGCTGTTTTTTGTGTTGCTATTTTTGTAGATACAGCAACATCATCAGCCAGTACAGCAATATCATCCAATAAGGCAAAAAATCCTGAAGCCATGAATATCCTAAATTTAAATTTACATATAATAAGACTAAATCTTACCTTAAAAAAACTTAAAAAAGTTATTAAATTTTTTTTACGACTATTTTATTTTAGATTACTATAATTATGGATACAATCTGTGAGCATTTAAAAGAGGGAAATAATATTAGAATGAATCTTTTTATCAAAAAAATATTTTTTTGCTTTTTTCTTTTTTCATTGCAATTATTAAATGCAAATAATCAAGAAGAAGTATTGACAAAAGAACAAACAATATTAATAAATGAATACAATGAAAAAAGTATTTTTTACTACAATAATCGTGTTTATAACGAAACCTTAAAATACTATGAAAAGATTTTAGAGATACAAAAAGAAGCCTATGGAAAAGAGAATATTCATATAGCAAAATCGTATAATAATATTGGTTTATTATATTCTCAAATGAATAATTTGCCAAAAGCTTTAGAGTATTTAAAAAAAGCATTACATATACAAGAAAATTTATCTGATCCAAATAATATAGAAATAGCAAGTACATATAACAACATAGGATCTTTTTATCATAAAATATTTGATTATCAAAAAGCTTTATATTATTATGAAAAAGCTTTGGGGATTGAAGAAAAGCTTTTAGGAAATAATAGTATTAAAATCACTTCATCATATAACAATATTGGATTACTTTATTCTAAAATGAATTATCCTCAAAAAGCTTTGATTTATTTAGAAAAGGCATTAAAAATAAGAGAAGAACTTTTAGGAGAAAATGATGCTGATACTGCTGATTCTTACAATAGTATAAGTTTATTATATTATAAAGTGGGTAATTATGAAAAAGCTTTGATTTATTTAGAAAAAGCTTTGAGTATTCAAGAAAAAGTATTAGGTGCAGACCATATAAGAACTGCAAAACTATATACAAATATAGCAACTCTTTATTCTAAAATTAATGATTATCAAAAAGCATTAATCTATTTTGAAAAGGCTTTGAAAATACAAGAGAAGATTTTAGGTGAAGAGAATCAAAATACTATAAATCTGTATAATAATCTAGGTGCTTTATATTCTAAAATGAACGATTATCAAGAAGCTTATAAATTTGTAAATAAATCTTTTAGTAACTTTTTAAAAAATCGAGATACTACTTTTGTTATTTTAGATTCAAAACAAAAACTTCAATTTTTAAAAGCAAATAGTGATAAATTGGATAGTTTATTTCAGTCTTCAATTATATATCAAGATTTGCTATTAAAAAAAGAAAAAATTGATGAAGTAATTAAAATAAGAGAGGAAACTTTTAATAACTGGTTAAACTATAAAGGTGCTGTTTTTGATAGTGAAAACTTTTTTAGTATTTTAAATGAAAAATTAAAAGATGAAAAACTTAAACAAAAAATTACTGAGTTAAACAACTATAAACAACAATTATCTAAACTGTATCAATCTATTCCAAAAGTAGATGAAAAAGATAGTTATATAAAAAATATCAAAAATTTAGAAAAAAATATTTCTGAGGATGAAATATATCTAAGTTCGAAAATAGATGAGTTTAGAGAAAAAATAGGAACAAGTGATATAAAAGTTCAAAATATAAGTTCAAAGTTAAAAGATGATGAGATTTTTATTGATTTTGCAAAAACTAAAGATAATTATTTTGTATTTACCTTAGATAATAAAAACAATATCACTTTTTTGAGAATTGAAAATAGTAGCACAATGAAAATTGATAATTATATAAAACAATTCAGAGGAAATATTCATACAATTTTAAAATCAAGAAACTTACCTAAAGATAAATTAGATGATTTAACATATTCATCAAAAAAAGTTTTATCTGAACTTTATGATGAAATTATTGGAACGCTTATTGATTCTTCAAATATAGATACAAAGGATACTTTGATTTTTTCATTAGATGGGATATTAAATCTACTTCCATTTGAAGCACTTTATGATAATCAAGAAAATAAATATTTAATAGAAAAAAAGAATATCAAGTATATCCCTTCAGGAAAAGAGTTTGTAAGACTTTTAAGAAAAGATTATAAAAAAAGTGACAAACCCCATGATATAGTTATGTTTACAAATCCTGATTATGGAGCAACTACAGAAGTAAAATTAGAACAAATAATTAGAAGTTTTAGTGATGATTCTAACTTGTTGTATAAATCACTTTTTTCTATGATTTTTAGACCACTTCCAGGTACAAAAAAAGAAGCTGAACTAATATCAAAAATATATGATAATGTCAAAGACTATAATCAAAAAGATGCAACTTCTGAAAATCTATTTATGTTAAATTCACCCCAAATATTGCATATTTCGACACATGGATTTTTTTTAAATGATGATAATATAAAAAACCCTATGCTTAAATCAGGTCTTGCTTTTACTAACGCAAATCTAGCTAGAATAAAAGGTGACTCTCAAGGTGTTGTTACAGGCTTAAAATTGGCAGGTTTAGATTTGAAAAATACAGATTTAGTTGTTTTAAGTGCTTGTGAAACAGGATTAGGAGACATCAATGAAGCTGAAGGTGTAACTGGACTAAATAAAGCTTTTATAAAAGCTGGAGCAAAAAATATAGTTATGTCTTTATGGAATGTTGCAGATAAAGAAACAATGCAGTTGATGTATGGATTTTATACTAATATAAAAAATACAGCTGATTATCAAAAAGGTTTAAAAGAATCAAAAATAAAAATGATCGAAGAGGGACTTCACCCATTTTATTGGGCTGCTTTTATCATGTCAGGGATTTAATAATTTATTTTATTTTTTGAAGTATAATTTTAAAATATATTATTTAATTTTATAAAAAGATAAATTTAAAAAAGGTATACTATCAAACTTTAAGGAGTTTTAATGCTAAGATTATTATTATCAGGAATACTAAGCGTATCTGTTTTTGCACAAACAGAGATACCATCACATAATTGTAAAAAACCTGATGAGATTCATAAGTTTTCAGATCAAACAGAATATGACAATTATATGGGAAAAGCAGATGAGTATAAACAGTGTATTTCAGATTTTGTAGAAACTCAAAAAAAGCTATTTGAAAACAATAAAATTCAAGCTAATAAATATAAAGAAGCAGCTCAAAAAGCTATAGAGGAGTACAATAGTTTTTTGGATAGTGTTAAAAAGAATAAAGAAAACTAATTATTTCTTTTTAATAACTTATTGAATCCTCTACTTTTTTTTACTATAATTGCCCAAATTAAAACAATAAGAGAAAAATGAAATCAAATAAACCAACAACAAAAATTATTGCAGGAAAATATAAAGGAAAAACTTTAGAACTTCCAAGTTTAGATGTAACAAGAAGTTCAAAAGCTAGATTAAAAGAATCACTTTTTAATGTACTACAATTTGATATAATCGATAAAATTTTTATAGAGAGCTTCGCAGGAAGTGGAAGCATAGGTCTTGAAGCATTAAGTAGGGGTGCAAAAAGAGCATATTTTGTAGAACTTGATAGAGGTTCATACAAGATATTGACAAAAAACTGTCAGTTAGTTGAACCTCAAAGTTGTCAAACTATGTTAGGAGATACTTTTATTCAAACTCCATCGATTTTAAACTCATTGAAAAATTCAACTGATGAACTGGTATTGTATGTTGATCCACCTTTTGATTATAGAGAGGGTATGGAAGAGATATACGAAAAAAGTTTTAAAATGATTGAAGAGATTGAAAATGACAATATATTTATAATTATTGTTGAACATGTAAGTACATTGGAAATTCCTGAAGTTTTAGGAAAATTTAGTTTAGAAAAAACAAAAAAATTTGGTAAGAGTTCATTATCATATTTTACTTATACTCAAGAGTAATCGATGGTTAAAACGGCATCTATTTTACTTGTAAGTTTAATCTTAATAGTATTTTTGATGCCTTTTATCTATACTGTTTCACCTTATGAATTAGACCCTCAAAAAATTCTTTTATCCCCATCTTTTGCCCATCCTTTTGGGACTGATAGGTTAGGAAGAGATATCTTAGCAAGAGTTTTAAATGGTGGACAAACTTCACTAATAATAGGTTTTTTAAGTGCTGCTATTGCTTCAATTATTGGACTTTTTATTGGTATAAATGCAGGTTATTTCAAAGGAAAAGTTGATAAAGGTATAACAATAATAATTGATTTATTTTTAACTTTCCCAACATTTTTTTTACTTTTAGCTTTAGTTTCTTATATCCAAGCATCGGCTTTGATTTTAATTATTGTGATTTCAATAACAGGTTGGATGGGCATGGCAAGACTTATTAGAAGTGAAAGTTTTGCAATAGGGAATAAACCATTTATAAAAATATTGAAGCTAGCAAATGTATCAAAGATTAAAATTATATTTAAATATTTTGCACCACTTTTAGCACCTATCTTTCTTATATCTTTTACATTTGGAGTAGGGGGTGCAATATTGGCTGAATCTGGTCTTTCATTTTTAGGTCTTGGAATAAATCCTCCCCAAATGTCTTGGGGAAGTTTATTAAGTGATGGAAAGGCTGTTATGGATATCTCTTGGTGGGTTAGTTTTTTCCCTGGTCTTATGATATTTATTGTAACTTTTTGTTTGATGCAAATCTCTGACTTTTTACAAAGTAAAGCAAATACAAAAGAGATACAACAAACTTAGATTCTATTTAATAATTTATCCATTAAACTTGTACTTAAAACTCTTTTGAAAAACCCTAAAAGATATGTTGCTGTTGTCACATAATATCTTGGTTTTGGTTTTGATGTATTCATGATTTTTAATACTTTGTTTGCAACAGAAGTTGCTGGTAGATTAAAAGGAGTATCATCTTTATCATTTTCAAGTCTTGATTTTAATTCATTTTCATAGATAGTTTTAAAAGCACTAGAGTTTATATCTATATTTTCTCTAAATTTATTTAAAGCATTTTCTCTAAATTTGCTAGTTACTGGTCCTGTATTTATCGTAGATACATAGATGTTTGTTCCCATAAGTTCTTGTCTTAAAGTGTCAGTTAATCCTTCTATTGCATATTTTGAAGCATTGTAAGCACCTCTAAATTTTAAACTAATTATTCCTAAAACTGATGAGTGCTGGATGATTTTCCCATACCCTTGAGCTCTCATATATGGTAATACTTGGCAAGTTAATTCATGCATTCCAAATACATTTGTTTCAAATTGTTCTCTTAAAACTTCTAATTTTACATCTTCAACAGCTCCTGGTTGACCATATCCTGCATTGTTAAAAACTGCATCTATTTTTTTGTCATTTTGTATGATTGTTTCTAGTGCTGTTTTGATATCCTCTTTATTTGTTACATCAAGTAAAAAAGTTTCAAAACCCAAATCTCTTAACATCTGTACATCTTGGAGTTTTCTAGCACTTGCATAAACTTTTATACCATTTTCTTTTAGAGTTTTTGCAGTTTGAAGACCTATACCACTTGAACAACCTGTTATTAAAATATTTTGCATTAGAATTTTCCTACAATGATTTGATTTAAATCTCTTTTTGGAACGCAGTGGTTATCATCTTCATCTCTATAATAGTTTGTATCCTCTTGAACTTCTACTATCTTTACAGTTTCATCTTCTATCCCAACTGCAATACCTAAAATAGGCTCTAGGTTGCTTTCTAAACTAAAAAGAGTTTTGCAAAGTTCTTTATCAATAGAAGCTAAAGGAGATGAGGCATAACCTTTGATTTTAAGACCTAACATAATAGAGTTTAGTGTTATACCACAATCAACCATAGCAAAGCCATCGATTGATTTGTCATTTAACACAACTATAAAAGCGCTTGGTTGTTCATCTTCACTTTGAGTCCATTGTGTTAAGTGACTTGCCCATTTGCATGTAGTAGCTAGATTTTTTACTAACTCTTCTTTTGTAACAATTAGATATTTTAGTGGTTGTTTATTCATAGCACTTGAGGTTACTCTTGCTATATCTATCACCTCTTCTAACTCTTTTGGTTCTATTTTTATATCTTTTTTAAATCTTCTTGTTGTTCTTGTATTTTTTACTAAATCTTTGAATTCATCAAATTGCATAA
This sequence comes from Arcobacter sp., assembly GCA_003252105.1. Lineage (GTDB taxonomy): Bacteria > Campylobacterota > Campylobacteria > Campylobacterales > Arcobacteraceae > Halarcobacter. The sequence goes on along the minus strand of QKDL01000080.1, from coordinate 37,166 downwards.
TAGTTCCTAATTTTTTATTTGTGTATAATACCAAAAAACTAAATAATTTTTAGATATAATTTTTTATGGAAGAAGATAAAACTTTAAAATACTTAAAAAACTTTTTAAATAGTGACTTACAAACTTTTGGTGATAGCTTAGAAGCATTAGTAAAAGATTATGAACGTAAATCAAATAGACTAAATAAAATAATTAAAACTAGTGATAAACAATATGCCCAGCTAATAAAACTAAATGAAGAATTAGATGAGTATAAAAATCATTTAGAGATAAAAGTTGAAGAAGAGATTGAAAAAAGAAAACAACATGAAAAAATACTCTTTCAACAATCAAAAATGGCAGCTATGGGTGAGATGATGGATGCAGTAGCACATCAATGGAAACAACCAATTGGTATAATTAGCCTAAAAGCAGATATTTTAAAATACGATTATGCTTCAAATGAGATAGATGAAAAATATATTGAAGAGTTTGAACAGAGTATAAAAAATCAAATTAATCATATGATTAATACTTTAGATGAGTTTAGAACTTTTTTTAGACCAAATAAAGATATAAAAGAGTTTGATGCAAAAGAGATGATAGAAAAAGTTTTATTTTTATTAAAAGATGAACTTATGAAAAATGGAATAATAGTCGAAGTAAATGATTATCAAAACTTTAGTTTAAATGGGATTGAAAATGAATTTAAACATCTTATTTTAAATTTGATAAATAACTCCAAAGATGCCTTCAATGAAAAAGAGATAAAAAAAAGAAAAATAACTATAAATTTACTTGCTGATGATGATTCAAAAACTATTGAAGTATTAGATAATGCAGGTGGAATTCCAGAAGATATCATAGAAGATATTTTTAAAGCAAATGTAACATCAAAAGATGAAGATAAAGGAACCGGAATAGGTTTATATATGAGTAGTCAAATAGCAGAAAAACACAATGGTACATTAAGTGTTGAAAATATTGAAAATGGTGTAAAATTTATCTTTAGAATTGGCTAATATATATGGATGAAAAGATAATAATCTTAACAGGTGCAGGGATTTCAAAACCAAGTGGTATCTCAACTTTTAGAGATAGTGATGGGCTTTGGGAAAAACATAAAATAGAAGATATCTGTAGTGCAGGGTGCTTAGATACTAACTATGAAGCTACTATTAATTTCTATGACCAAAGAAGAATTGATATAAAAGATAAAGAGCCAAATATAGCCCATAAAACAATAGCAAAACTAAAAAACAAATACCCAAATCAAATAGAAGTTATAACTCAAAATGTAGATGATTTATTTGAAAAAGCAAATTGCAAAGATATTTTACACTTACATGGTTACTTACCACATATCAAATGTATGAGTTGTGAAGATATACAAAATATAGCTTATAAACAACAAAAAGAGGGTTTCTCAAAATGCAAAAAATGTGGTGGAAAACTAAGACCAGATATAGTTTTTTTTGGTGAAATGGCACCCAATTATGAAAAGATGTATAAACTATTAGAAAAGTGTGGACTTTTAGTAGTAATAGGTACTAGCGGATATGTGATAGACGTATCTTTTTTAACCCAATATGCTGATTTTACGATACTAAATAATTTTGAAGCAAGTGAAGCAATAATAGAAGAGTGTTTTCACAAAGTATATTATGAGTGTGCAACAATAGCCATAGAAAAAATAGAACAAGATATAGAAAACTTTATAAGTAATAAAACAATATGAATAAAAACGATTTAAAAATAAAAGAGATACTTGATAAAGAGGTTATTTTAAGAGATTCCAACTGTGAATTATCTTATGATAAACCAGACCCACTTTTAGTTGCAAGTAGACAAAAAGATGAATATGCCATACTTTTATGTGCTTTATTTGGATATGGAAAAGCTAGTTTGATTGTAAAGTTTTTGGATAGTTTAGATTTTTCATTATTAGATGCAAGTGAAGAAAAAATCAAAAATGAATTTGCAAAATATTATTATAGATTTCAAAATAGCACTGATGTTATAAATATATTTTTAGCTCTTAGAAGATTAAAACAAGAGAATAGTTTAGAATCAATTTTTTATGAAGCTTATAAAAAAGAAAATAGTGTTTTGGAAGGAATCGATAATATAATCACAAACATCTTTAAAATGGTAGATTATAGTTCACAAGGTTTTACTTTTTTAGTGTCATCAAATTTTAAAAGAGATAGAAACTCAACTATAAAAGAGATAGGAAATGCTCCATACAAAAGATGGAATATGTTTCTTAGATGGATGGTAAGAGACGATTGCCTTGATTTAGGTTTATGGAAAAATATAGATAAAAAAGATTTGATACTACCCCTTGATACACACACCTTTAAAGTATCACAAAAATTAGGTTTACTAAATAGAAAAACTTATGATTTAAAATCAGCATTATTAGTAACAAAAAAGCTAAAAGAGTTTGATATAAATGATCCTATTAAATACGATTTTGCTCTTTATAGAATTGGACAAGAGAAGATAATTTAATTTACAATAATCCTATTTTAGATAAAATTAAATATATTTTTTAAGTCAGGTATAAAAAATGAAATTATTGTTATTATCTATTCTCCTTACTATAAACTGCTTAGGAGGTAAAATCGAGCCAATTATTATTGGGGTTGCTCCACACTCTTCTACTCGAGTAATATTAGAATCACATCAAAATTTAGTATCTTTTTTACAGAAATATTTTAAAAGACCTGTAGAGATTTTAACTGCAAAAAATTTTATTGAGTTTACAAAACGTGCAAATGAAGGAACTTATTACGATTTGGTTTTGACCTCTCCAAATTTAGCTATTTTAGCTCAAAGATTGGGTTCATATACACCAATAATGACTTATAAAAAAGGTTTATCAACTATTATTTTATCAAAAGATAAAGATATTTTAAAAAAGGATAAATCTCCTTTACATGTTGTTGGCTTAGATCCTGTATCTTTTCCTACACTTGATGCACAAGATTGGTTATCAAGAAAAGGATTTGACGAAGGGGAAAAAGTAGAATATACTTATACAAGTGCAACTGATAGTTCAGTTACAATACTTTTACATAATCGTGCAGATATGATAATAATGTCTTTGCCAAATTATTTAAAATTGATGAATGAAAAAACAAAAAATCTAGTTCACGTTATATATCAGAGTGAACCCAAACCAAGTAGAATTTATTTGGCAAAAGAAAAAAATGGTATTAGCTTAAATGAATGGAAAAATGCACTAATCGCTTTTTCAAAATCAAAAGAGGGTAAAGAACATTTGAAAATAACAAAACTCCAAGGGTTTAAAAACATAAGTTTAGAAGATTTAAATAATCTTGATGAGATAGTAAATAAAACAATGAAAAGGTTATATAAATAGATGAAAATGTCATTGGCTTGGAAATGGGTAATAGCTAGTTTATTGATAGAATCTCTTATGTTGACTTTATTATTAATTAAAAATGTTGGTCAATTAGAAGATAACCTTTCAAATCAAACACATATAAGATTAAATGAACAAAAAATATTATTACAAAGTGCTCTTGTTGCTCCAATTATTCAAATGGATTATGCAACAATAGATGCGATTTTAAATGAAACAAAAAATATCTCAACAATTGATTATTTAATTGTTGTTGATAATGAAAATAATTGTATCTCATCTGTAGGATGGAGTGATTGTAAAAATTTACCAAAGATTGAAACAAATCCTTTCTCAAAGGACTCTTTAAAGGATGAAAGATTTGATACAAGTATCCCTATAACTCTTTTTTCTCAAACATTAGGAAAAATTTATTTAGGTTTTTCTACAAAGTTTTATATTCAAGCAAAAAAAGAGATGATTATAAGAAGTGTTATAATAGCAATGGCAGAGCTGATACTTTCTGCATTTTTACTTATAACTGCGAGTAAATGGATTATAAAAAACTTAGTTAGTCTAACACATACTGCAAATGCTATTGCACATGGAGATTATTCTCAAAGGATTAATTTAGGAGATAGTAAAGAGATTGCACAATTACAAGAATCATTTAATCTTATGGCGACAAATATCGAAAACAATATCAAAAACTTAAAGCAATTAAATAAAAAAGAGAAACATCTTTCAAAGAAACTTAAATCTCAGCTTGAAAAAAATCATGAACAAGATTTGCTTCTTAAACATCAAACTAGAATGGCTATTATTGGAGAGATGCTTAGTAATATTGCTCATCAGTGGAGACAGCCTCTAAATGCTATCACGGTGCAATTAAGTAGTTTAAAATTGAAAAATGATTTAAATCTAATTGATGATAACGATATAAATAATACTTCTGATAGTGTAATAAAATATGCTAATTATTTAAGTAATACTATTGATGATTTCAGAGATTTTATAAAAGATAATCCCAAAAAAGAGAATTTTAGTATAGAAAATAGTTTTAATAGGGCAGTAGATATTGTATCTGCTTCTTTAAAGAATAATTATATAACTTTAGATAAAGAAAAGATAGATAATCAATTATTTATAGATGGTGTAACAAATGAATTAACTCAAGTTTTTATCAATATTCTTAGTAATTCAAAAGATGTTCTAAATGAAAAAAATATTGAAAAAAAATTTATACAAGTTTCTTCATATAAAGAAAATAAAAATATAATTATTACAATCCATGATAACGCTGGTGGTGTTAGTGAGGAGATTATGGACAAGATATTCGACCCATATTTTACTACAAAACATAAAAGTCAAGGTACAGGAATAGGGTTATATATGAGTTCTAAAATTATTCATGAACATTTTGATGGAGAGATTATTGTAAAAAATGAAGAGATTGAATATCAAAATAAAAGTTATATGGGGGCAAAATTTTATATAATTTTACCAAGCTAGTGTAAAAAGTTGAGAGTTATTTTAAAATAACTTCAACTCTTCTATTTTTACTGTTTGCTACACCATCTTTAGTTTTTACAATAGGGATGGCTTCTCCATAATAGTTGATTGAGATTATATCTTTTGAAACCCCATTTTGGATTAAGCTTTCAACAATACTTTGGGCTCTTTGCAAAGATAGTTTTTTGTTATAAGCACTATCTCCTGCTGTATCTGTATGACCTATAACATCAATATATGTAGGCTTATTTTCTTTTATTTTTTCTAAAATTTTATTGAATTCATTTTTTGAATTTTCTACAATATTTGTTGAGTCCCACTCAAAATACAAAAGAAAGCTTTCTGGTTTATTTGGTAAGGCTTCTAGTTGGTCTTTGTATTTTTTAGTAACAGATTCTTTTGTTAGAATTTCAGAATTACCTTGGATTATGTTTACTTTTTGATAAGGTTTATCTACAACTGTAGTTTTACCATCTTTTTCAATCTCAATTTTACCAACTTTTCCATCTTTTTCTGGAAGAAGTACGATATCAACTTTTTCTTGTTGAGAAACACCTACAATAACTAAAAATATAAAAACTAAGATTTGTTCCATGGTTATCCTTTATTCATCTACACTTACTATAAAATGAGTACCACGAATACCCATAGATGCAGTTTTTACTTTTATTTTCATGGCATCTTTATTTACTTTTGGCATTAAACCTGTTAAACATACCATTGAACCTTTTTTTATTCTAGAGATAAATTTTTCTTTTTTTTCTTCGGGATTAAATTGATACTCTTCTACTACATAAGTTGTGTTAGCTCCAAGAGAGATTAGAGTATTATCTTTAAAAATAATACCAAGAGAACTATTTGAAGAAGTATTGATGGTGTCTTTTTCAAATATTGGCATACCAATTTTTGCTTCGATATTATTATTTTCTCTAAGTATTGTTGCATCTCCATTCAGTTTTTTAATAAATCCTGAACCTTCGTTTGCAAAAAGAGGGATAGAAAAAATAAGTAATAGTGATATAATTACGGATTTCATGACATATCCTTTTAGTGAGTTAACTTATTATATCAGAACTTTTACTTAATTTAGAAGTTTTTATTATTTATATATTGTTCAATTAATCTATTTGAATATATTATTTTTGATAGTTCAATTTCTTTTTTTAAAATTAAATCATAAATTGTATCAATAATTATTTCTAATTTTATAGTATCAAGTTGGTTTCCAAAAAGTAATATATTAACTCCTGAATTTATAGCTAGTTTTAATGTTTGTTTCAAATTATAGTGAGAAGAGATTGCTTTCATTTGCAAATCATCACTTATAATAAGACCTTTAAAGTTTAGTTTTTCTCTCAAAAGTTTTGTATTGATATTATAAGAAAGAGTAGCAGGATAAATATCATCAAGTTTTTTATTAAAAACATGTGCAGTCATAATAAACTTTGCTTTATTATTTTTAATCAAATTCTTATAAGGAATTAGTTCTTTTTCTTGCCAAGTATTAGATATATCAACAAAACCTTTATGGGAATCACTATTTGAAGAACCATGCCCTGGAAAATGTTTTAGTACAGAAAAAACATCATTTTTTTCCATCTCATCTATAAATATAGATGCATACTTTGTAACAATTTTGGGATCACTTGAATAAGATCTTTCTAAACCTACTATTACATAATTTTCAGAATTGATTGCCACATCAACTACTGGGGCAAAGTTTAGATTTATTCCAATATTATTTAGTTCATTTGAAAGATTTTTATATATATTTTTAGTATAGTTTATATCTTTTGAAGAAAGAAAAGTAGCACTTGGGTAATCTGTAAAACCATTTTTACTATTGAGTCTTTGAACTTTTCCACCCTCTTGGTCTATGCCAATAAACATTTTATAAGGTGAGTAGTTTTGTATATCATCAATTAGTTTTTTTAATTGTTTTTTTGAATGGATATTTTTTTCTTTTTTAGTTTTATAGTCTTTGTTAAAAAGTATTATGCCACCAAGATTGTATTTATCAATATCATTTTTAAGATTAGAGTCTAAAGTTTGAGTATCAAAACCTATTATTATAGTTTTTCCAATAAGTTTTTTTATCTCATCAGAAGTATAAGATTTGGCTTCTAATGATGAAAAAAGAAGTAAAATGATAAAAATGATTTTAAATAATTGTGCCATCTTCTAAAATAATCTTATTTCTTCCATCAGCTTTTGCTTGATATAGTAACATATCAGCTTTTTGAATGGCATTATCATATGTGTCATGATTATTTCTTATTACTACTCCAGCTGAAAAGGTAACAGGGATTTTATCTTTTTTATACACAAATTTGTTTTCTGTAACAATTGCTTTTACTCGTTTTAGATATTTTAAAAGTTCTCTTTTTAGATTAAAGTGTATTATAGCAACAAACTCTTCTCCACCATATCTTCCTATAATATCTAATTCTCTTGTACTTTTAGATAAGATTTTTGCAAATGTAGAAAGTACAATATCTCCAGCTTTATGTCCAAAACTATCATTAATCTTTTTAAAGTGATCTAAATCAAAGAATACAATAGCATATTGAGTATCATTTCTTTGAAAATCTCCTTCTATCCTTTTTAATGCATCTTCATAGGCTTTTCTAGTTAATACACCTGTTAAATGATCTTTTATGGCATTTGCTTTTGTTTTATCAAGCTCTTCTTCAAGTTGTTTTATTTTTTGTTCTAGAGATTCAACTTCTGATTTACCATTGTTTAATTGTTTTCCAACATTTGTCATCTCATTTTCAATTGAAAGAGCTGCATCAATTAATTTACTTTGTAAATTTGTTAGTTCATCTAAACCATTTTTATTGATAGTGATTGATTCAATTTGTGATTTTATATCTGAAACATTTTGTGAACCTTCACCACTACTATGAATTGCATCACTGATACATTGTCCCATCAAAGTTAAAAGTTTTGCTACATCAGAAGTTTTTTGTTTAACTACTTGTCTATCTGCTTCAAATCTTTTATTAATAAACTCTTGCATCTCTTTTTGAATATCATCTTCAAAAAGTAGGGCAGGTGAGTTTCCTATTTTTACAGAAAATTTTTCTAAATCCTCATCAATTGCAATACTTATAGATGGGGTAACTGATTCTTGGAAAAGTTGAGCCAAGTTATCTACGTTGTCAGTTGCAATTCTATTTAATAAAATAGGAATCATCTCATCCATTGTTGTTATATTTTTTGATTCAATTTCAAGTTGTTCTTTTTGACTCAATTTTTCTACAAGTTGTTTAAATTGTTCACATTCATTTACACTAAGATTATATGTTTTTGAAATTTTACAAAACTCTTTTTGATACTCCACAGGAGTGGCTAGTATCTCCTTTTGATGAAGGTTTGTTATAGTCTCTTTAACAATTTTATTTACAACTTGCTTATCCATAGTTTTTGCCTATTATCCTAATAGTTTTTTTGTCATTTCATTGATTCTTTTTCCATCAGCTACACCAGCAAATTTTTTAGTTGCTTGCCCCATAACTTTCCCTACATCTTTCATTGATGTTGCTCCAACTTCTGCTATTAGTTCTTTCATACCAGCTTCTAACTCTTCGTCAGATAGTTGTTTTGGAAGATACTCTTTGAATACATCTATTTGCTCTTGTTCTTTTTGAACTAAATCATCTCTTGAAGCATCTTTGTATTGAATAACTGCTTCTTCTCTTTGTTTGATACCTTTTTGGATAAGTTTAATAACATCTTCATCATTTAATTCTTTTCTCTCATCCACTTCGATTTGTTTTATCATTGTATTAATTGCTCTAATAGAATCTCTTTTTACAACATTCTTTTCTCTCATTGCTGTTTTTAAATCATCTTTTAATTGCTCTTTTAAACCCATAAAATGTCCTTGTATTTTAATAAATAAGATTATAACTAATTAAGAGTTAAAGCTCTCTATTAACTCTTCTAGCTCTAAAAATCTTTCAACTTTTGCTTCATAAATCTCTTCTGTTTCTTCAAGCTCTTTTGAGATAGCTACAATCCCTTTTTGTGCATAACATTCAGGATTTGATAAACACTCATTTATCTCTTCAATTTTTGCTTCAAGCTCTTCTATCTCATCTGGTAACATATCATATTCTCTTTGATCTTTATATGAAAGTTTAGTTTGCTTTTTTTGAGTAGTTTCAGTTTTTGTTGTTTGTGTTTGTTTTGATACTTCAAACTCTAATTCATCTAGTTCTTTAAGCTCTTTTTCTATCTCTAAATATTCTGTATATGGTTGGAAACTCTCTTCAACTATACCATTTCCTTTGAAAACAAAAAGTTTTTTTGCTATTTTATCTACAAAATATCTATCGTGTGATACAAATATCAATGCCCCTTGGAAGTTTTGTAAATACTCTTCTAAAATATTGATTGTAGGAATATCTAAATCATTTGTTGGTTCATCAAGAATCAAACAATCAACTTTTTTAGTAAATAAAAGTGCTAAAGCAACTCTGTTTTTTTCTCCACCACTTAAAACACCTATTTTTTTATCCAAATACTCCCTTGGGAAAAGAAAGTTTTTAAGATATCCAAATACATGCATATTTCTTCCATCATCTAAAATAACTCTATCTCCACCATTTGGACAAAAAGTTTCCATAAGATTTTTAGAATCATCTAACATATCTCTTTGTTGGTCAAAGTAGCCAATATTGAAATCACCTTTTTTAAATCTTCCACTATCTATTTCAAGTTTTTCCATAAAGATTTTTAGCATAGTTGATTTTCCACTTCCATTTGGACCAACTATTGCTATGGTATCTTTTTGCAGTATTCTTGTAGTAAAATCTTTTATAAGCTCTTTATTTCCAAGTGATTTGTATATATTGTCAAGTTCATAAAGCATCTTCTTTCTATTTTTTTGTTTCTCTTCGTTGTTAAAAGCTTTTTGTTCTCTTTGTAACTCTAAAGACATTTTTCTAATAGCTGCAGGGTTTGATCTTGCTTTTTTCTTTAAATCAAAATATTCTGCTTTTCTTCTTTCATTTCTTTTTCTTCTAGCTGTAACACCTCTTTGCATCCAGTGGGCTTCTCTTTTTACAAGTCTTAGAAGGTTTTCATGGTCTTTTTGCATATTTTCTAGTATTTGTTGTTTTTGTTCTAGGTATGAAGAGTATCCACCATTGAACTTTCTTAACTCTCCACTATCTACTTCTACAACAGCAGTTGCAATATTGTCTATAAAATACCTATCGTGAGAGATAAAAAGTAGGGTGAAACTATTTTTTTGTAGTAAAGTCTCTAAAAACTCAACCATATAAACATCCAAATGGTTTGTAGGCTCATCAAGTAGTAGTACATCAGGTTTTTTAAGTAATAATCCTGCAAGACCAACTCTTCTTTGCTCCCCACCACTTAGAAGATTTACATCTTTATTTTCAAACTCTTTTAGCTGGAACTCTTTTAAAACCCTTTCTATCGTATTATCTAAATCCCAAGCATCATGGAACTCGATGAATGTTACTAATTCACTTTGGCGTCTTAGTAGCTCTTGATTTTCATAATCAGTAGCTAGTTTGTTTGTGATCTCTTCATACTCATTTTTAGCATCTTTTAGTTCAACTAATTGGTTTTCAATAGCTTCTCTTACTGTAAGATTTGATTTAAATTTGGGTTGTTGTTCAAGCATCTCTATTTTTATAGATTTGTCTATAGACATCTCCCCACTATCTGGTTCTACCTCTTGCATAATTATCTTAAAAAGTGTAGATTTACCTTGACCATTTTGTCCTATTACAGCTATCTTTTGCCCTTGGGTTAAAGTAAAGTTAACCTCTTTTAAAAGAACTTTTGTATCGTATTGTTTTGAAATATTTTGTAAGTCTATTAATGCCATTAATTTTTAGTTTCCTATATGTATATAAAGCTTAGATTATATCTAAATAATTGTTAGACGATAATTTGTTCCACTTAAGTAAGATATAAATAATTTTTATAATTCCTATTTATTGAAAAAATTGACAATAAATAACTAAAGTTGTAAAATACAAGTAGGACGTTAATATCTAAAGTGGAGATAAAAAATGGAAAAATTATCATTAAAAGAGTTGGCAATTCCTATGATAAAAGCGATTGATAGTTTTAATTTTTTATTGAAATCTCACCATAGAAAAGTAGCTGTAATTTCGTACTATTTAGGGAAAGATTTAAATCTAAAAGAGGATGAACTTTTAGAATTGGTTATTGCGGCATCGTTACATGATATTGGTGCTTTATCAGTTCAAGAAAGAGATATGTTAATAAAAGAGGATGTATTAAATCCAAAACCTCATTGTATAATGGGATACCATATGTTAACCTCCTTTGAAGCTTTTAAAAATATCGCTCAAATTATAAAACATCATCATATTAGATATGAGGATTCTTTAAAAATGCCAAAAGATGAAATCCCTTTTGCTAGTCATATTATTCATCTAGCAGATAGAGTTGATATCTCAATTACAGCTGATGATTTTATATTAGACCAGAAAAATGAGATTATAAAAAAGATAGGTAAAAAAGCAGGAACTGTTTTTCATCCTGATGTTTTTAAGTCATTTGAGAAGGTCTCAAAAGCTGATATTTTTTGGATAGAGATAACAAATCTTGAGATAGAACAACTTTTTAAAAAGATGAATTTTACTCTAAACTTTGAACTTACTATTGAGAAGATATTGGATTTTGCATTGACTATCTCTCATATTATAGATTTTAGAAGTAAATTTACTGCCTCACACTCTTATACAGTTGCGCAATTAGCCTTTTTTATAGGTCAATTGATGGGATATTCTGATGAAAAGTGCAAAAAATTAAAAATTGCAGGATTTTTACATGATATTGGAAAAATAGGTATTGATCCAGGTTTAATAGAAAAAAATGGACAACTAACAGCAAAAGAGTTCAATATTATGAAGTTACATCCATATTATACTAGCCAAATATTAAATGAGTTAAACTCTTCTGAGTGGTTCAGAGAGATTGTCTCTTGGGCTGAAAAACACCATGAAAAAATTGATGGCACAGGTTATCCCTACTCTTTGAAAAGTTCAGAGATTGATGATGGTGTAAAAGTTTTAGCTTATGCAGATGTTATAACTGCTTTGATGGAGGATAGACCATATAGAAGCAGTTTATCAATAGATGAAACTTTAGAGATTATAAATGAAAATATTGCTGAAGAATTATCAGTTGAGATGTTTGATACTATTTTAGAATATAAGGATGAGATTAATACTTTGGTAAGACAATCACAAGGTGAATCATTGAAAAAGTATCAATTAAGCCTAAAAGAATAAAGAGATTGATTTAACTTTTAGTGGTGTGCTCATAAACTCCATCAAAGTTTATTGGGGGAGTTTTTATAAACTCTTTACATCTTTGTATATAGATTTGATAGATTCTTTGATTTGTTTTATTTGGATTTTCATCTAGTTTTTCAAACAGTTCTAATGCTGTTGTAAAATTTGATTTTTTATAAAAATTTATTGCTTTATGGTAAGTTTCAAGTTCCTCTTTTAACTCTCCTCTTGCAAAACCTTCATCTATTACTTCCCAAATCTCTACAGGTTTCTCTTTCCCTTTTACTCTAACCAAATCTAAAAACCTAAAGATATAAGTTTGGTTTAGTTTCTCTTTTGTATAGTTTGAAATATTTATTTTAGAATCATAAAATTTACATAAGGATTCTAGTCTTGAACCAAGATTGATTGCATCTCCAATAACTGTATAATCACTTCTTTTTTGGCTCCCCATCTCTCCAACAATTGCCAAACCAGTATTTAATCCTATACTAATACTTATAGTAGGTTGATTGTGCTGTTTGAATTTTTTGTTTAATATTTTTAGGTTTTTTAGTTGATTTAAAGCTGCATTTAAAGCTTTGTCAGCATGATTTTTCACATTTGCAGGAGCATTCCAATATGCCATAATAGAATCTCCAATATATTTATCTATTGTTCCTTCATATTTTGTAATAATATTACTCATAGGTTCCATATATTCATTTAAGTATTTGATTAAATCTTTGGCATTTGGCATTTTTTCAGAGATTTGAGTAAAACCCCTAATATCACTAAAAAATATAGTAACCTCTTTTTCCATAGCTTGAAGTTTATTATCATCCATATCTTTAAGTAGGTTTTCCATAACCTCTTTAGAAACTTTAGATGCAAACTTTTTCTTAATCGCTTTTTCTTTTTTTATTTCATAAAAATAATCAAATAAGGTTACAACTATAAATGCCAATATTATAGAAACAATAGGAAAAATAATATTTAGAACATATCCATAATTAAAAAAAGCTTGATATAAACCTATTATTGATGTTCCTAGAATAGTTAATGTAATTATAGGATTTAGCCAAAAAGGCAGATAAGTTATAAGTAATACAGTTAAAATAGTTAAAATAAATATGGTTAAAATATTAAATAAATCTATCCATATAGGTTTAGCTAAAAAGTCCTGAACTAACATATTGTCCAAAGCATTTGCATGAACTTCAACACCTGGATATACAGATTCAAAAGGTGTTGCTCTTAAATCCAATAATCCAATTGCTGAGGTACCTATAATTGCAACTTTATTTTCAAGCTCTTTTTTTCCAATTTTTCCAGTTAAAACATCAAAAGCAGAATAGTAGGTGAAGTTTTTTGATTTACCTCTAAAATTCACTAATAATCTTCCATATATATCAGTTGGAATAGTTATATCATTTAACTGAATATTTTCTACTCCAAATTCATTATAGTTTATTACTACTTTTTGTGTTTGAGTTATTACTCTTAAAAGTTCAAGAGATAAAGAGGGATAAATCATATCATCATAAGATATGATAAGAGGAACACTTCTAATAACACCTGTTTCATCAGGGATATTGTTAAAAAAACCACTAGAGTATGCTTTCTTTTGAATTTCTGGAACATTTAGGATTGTTCCTTTTGCCTTAAAAAGAAAGTTCTCTTCAAACTGTTTATTTTTTTCTATAAAAATTGCAGGTATAGATGGTGCTTCTTTATTTGTATAGGAAGTATCATTAAACTCAAAAATATACCCTAATATTGTAGGAGTTTTTGAAACAGTTTCACCTAAAGTTTTATCATAATTTTCTAAATTTTCTAAATAAATACCTTGTTGACCAAGTACTCTGTGAGGAGAACTTTTATCAGCTTCTGCAAATACCATATCAAAACCTATTAGAGCAATATTTGCTTGGGTTAGTTTTTCTAAAAGTTCTGAAACTTTTGGTCTACTCCAAGGCCATTGTCCAACTCTTTTTAATGAAGCTTCGTCAATGTCGATTATAACAATGTTATCACTATTTGGGATTTCACCTCTAAAATTAAAAAAATAATCTCTTAATCTATTATCAAAAGAGTTAAATACTTGATTGAAATTTATATATATAACAGATAAAGCAGATGCTAATATAAATCCTAAACTAAAAAATATAAAGAATTTTTTTAGTGCTTTATTTTTCATTTAAAAGTTTAATTTACTTTCATCAATTTGAGAGTTTTCTAACTCTTCATTTGCATATTTTATTAAAACTTCATTTTCATAAAAGAATTTTAGTAATGTTGAATCAATCTCTTTATTATTTGCCATAGTTGACAAAATATTAAAGACTTCAGAAAGTTTTTTACCTTTTTTATATGGTCTGTCATTTGCAGTTAGTGCTTCAAAAATATCAGCTAAAATCATAATTCTATCTTCAAGGGATAAATCTTTTTCATTAAGTCCTCTTGGATATCCTTTTCCATTTAGTTTTTCGTGGTGATTAGAAGCAATATTAAGTATTTTATTATACTTCTTAGGAAAAGGAAGATTTGATAACATATCTAAAGTCAGTTTGGCATGATGGTTCATTATCTCTTTTTCCTCTTCAGATAAAGTTCCTTTTCTAATAGATAAATTTTTAATTTCATCTTTACTTAAAAGGGTAGTTTCTATACCATCTTTTAGATATTTTAGATTAGCTAATTTTTCTACTCTTTTAATATCTTCATCATCCATGAACTCGCCACCAACATTGGTTTTTTGTAGAAAAATCAAATCTTCTTCAAGTTGAGAAATATAACTTTCATATTGGTCTTTGGAAATTTGGTTTTTTAGATACTTTATCTCTTTGTCTCTTTTTATGATTTCAATTCTTTCTTTTATTAGTTCTATTCTATCCATCATAGTTTCTAATTTTGTAGATTTGTCTATAACTGTTTCAGGCATTGAAATTTTACCAACATCATGCATCAATGCTGCTAATTCTATTTGTCTAAAATCATTTTCACTATATCTGATATTTTTATAAATTGATTCATCTTTATCAATTGCATTTGCTATATAATTTGCAATTTTTGCAACTTTTGTAATATGTTTTCTAGTATGCTCAGATTTAGCATCAATAGCATGGGCAATTGTTTCTACAAAAGCATTTAGGAACTCTTCTAAATTGTTAATCAAAAAGCTATTTGTTAAAGCCATGGCTGCTTGTGAACCTAATGATTTTAGTATCTCTTCATCTTCTTTATTAAATGGAATAATTGTATTAGATACTTTTATTTTATTTATAAGTTGTAAAACACCTATAACATCATTTTCATGGTCAGTAAGTGGAATCACTAACATCGATTTTGATTTATAACCACTTTTTTGATCAAACTCTTTAGTTCCATTAAAATTATATGTTTTATCGTTGTATACATCTTCTATATTAATAGTTCTATTTTCCAATGCAGATATAACAGCAACCATATTTTTATTTTCACTTCCATCATCTAAGTATAAAGGAAGAGATTTCCAAATAGAATCTTCTTGCATCATAGAGTGATTAATCTCTATTTTAGAGTTTTGAATAATTTTAAAATCAAGGTACTTTCTATCTTTTGATAAAATATATAATGTACCAGCTTCACTATGAGTTAGTTCTCTTGTTAAATTTACAATCATCTCAAAAAGTTTATCTTTGTTTAATTCTGATGATAGTTCAAGATTAATCTTCATAATCTTTTTAAATTTATTTTGATTTATAAGATCAGATTCTATTTGATTAGTATCAATATGGATTACATCACCTTGTTCTAAGATTTTACCACCATTTGATAATATATTTAAATCATAAATCTCTTTTTTTATCTCTTTGTAGTAAATTGATTTAATATGATAAATAAAAAATTGAATATCATCTCTTTTTAAATATTCATCAATCTCTTCTTTTAAAAGTTTTGGAGTAAGATGTTTCGTATCTTGTGCTAGTTTTTCCATAGATGATGGAAATGAACACTCTATAATAACTGTTTTTATCTCTTTATGTAGATTCAATAGATTCCATAAATTTTTATTTTTATAGGTGTCTCCACTAATAATATAACCAGTTGTGAAATCTTTTACTATCATATATCCTAATGAACCAGAGATATGGTTTACATTAAAAGGGATAATACAAATATCACCTAAATAAATTGTTTCATTCTCTTTTATCTCTTTAAAAACTAATGATTTTTTATCTGTATTAAGAAGATTTACTTTTGTAAAATCAGGCCATATTTTATCATTGAAAGTGTGTTGTTTTAAGGTATCAATTGTTTCTTTAGAAGCATAAACGATAAGTGGTTCTTTTCTGTATTCAAAAAAGCTTTCTATTACAAATGGTAAATCATTTATATGGTCAGAATGGGAATGTGTAAGAAAGATATGATTTATTTCAGCTGTTTTTTCACCCAAAGCATTGATAACATTTCCTGCATCAACTAAAATATCTGAGTAGATTTGAAAGGAAGTTGTTCCACTGTATCTTGTTTTATTACCACTTGAACCTAAAACTTTTACATAATTCATAGTACCACTTTTTATGTTGATTTAAATAATTCATAATACCATTAATTTTCATTATTTATATTTAAATCATCATATGGGTCCATATGAATATTTATGATCCAATCCCTTTTTTTATCTATTTTTTTAACTTTTGCTTCTATTCTATCACTGATTTTATGGGCTTCCATAAGAGTGATTATACAGTCAAAAACCAAATGTACCTCTACAAAAGTTTGATGACCAGCTTCTCTTGTTTTCAACATATGGTGAGTATTTATTCTCTCTTCAGCTTTAATAATTTCTATTATTTTATTAACTGTTTCTTCATCAACTGCTCTATCTAAAAGTACCAAAACTCCTTCTTGAATAAGTTCATATGCAGAATAGATAATAAATAAAGAGATACCTCCACCAACAATTACATCAATTATTTCAAACCCAGTAAAATTTACTAAGACTAAAGAGATTAAAACAGCTAAGTTTGTATATACGTCAGTTTTATAGTGCAATGCATCAGCTTTAATAACCATACTATTGGTATCTCTCGCTACTTTATTTAAAAATAAAACTAAAGAGATAGTGATTACTAAAGATATAATCATTACAATTAGTGAAATGCCAAGATAAGAAGAAACTTCTCCACTAATAGCTTTTTTTATTGCTTGATAAAGTAAAAATAAACCAGACACAGAGATAATAGTACCTTCAATTACAGAAGCTAAAGCTTCAATTTTACCTCTTCCATAATTAAATGTTTTGTCAGCTGGTTTTTCGGAATTGTTAATAGCAAAGTAGTTAAAAACAGAAACAAACATATCCAAAACCGAATCAATTGCAGATGCTAATACTGCAACTGATCCGCTAGCAATACCTACTACTAATTTAATTAGCGTAAGTAATGCTGCAACACTACTGGAAACAACGGTTGCTTTCTTTTGAACAGTCATGATTAGTAGTTATTCTCCACAAATCTTCTAACTCTTCTAATTCCCTCTTCAATTGTTGCTAAATCTGTAGCAAATGAGAATCTAAAGTAACCTTCCATACCAAAAGCAAGTCCAGGTACAACTGCAACTCCACCTTTTTCAAGTAAGTCAGCAGAGAATTTCATAGAGTCACTATCAACACCTTTTATGTTAACAAATAAGTAGAATGCACCTTCTGGTTTAACACAAGTGATTCCAGGAATAGCATTAAATTGTTCAATAGCTACATCTCTTCTTTTTTCAAACTCAACTCTCATTTTTTCGATATCTTCGTCAGCACTTCCATCTAAAGCTGTAACAGCAGCAGCAAGTGTTACTGAGTTTACATTTGAAGTTACTTGACCTTGTAGTTTAATCATAGCTTTTACTAAATCTTTATGTGGAGTTGCAACATATCCATATCTCCAACCAGTCATAGCAACAGCTTTACTGATACCATTGATAGTAATAGTTCTTTTGAACATATCTTCGCTAACTTGTGCAGCGGCAGTGAATTTTTTACCATCATAGATGATTTTTTCATACATCTCGTCAGAAAATACTAAAATATCAGTTCCCTCTAAAACTTTTCCAATAGCAATAAGTTCATCTTCTGAATAAACTGCACCTGTTGGGTTTGAAGGTGTATTTAATAATAATATTTTAGTTTTTGGTGTAATAGCAGCTTTTAATTGATCTGCTGTAATTTTAAAACTTGTTGTATCATCAGTATCAATAAATACTGGAACACCACCAGAATATTTTACTTGTTCAGGATATGTTACCCAATATGGTGCTGGGATAATAACTTCATCACCATCTTCAAGTAAACATTGAAATAGGTTAAAAAGTGAATGTTTTGCACCGTTAGATACAATGATTTCATCAAGGTTATATTCTAAACCATGATCTTTTTTAAGTTTATTAATAATTGCTTTTTTGGTTTCTACAGTACCCTCTACTGCCGTGTATTTCGTTTGACCATCATTAATAGCTTTAATAGCAGCTTGTTTGATTACATCTGGTGTGTCAAAATCGGGTTCACCAGCACTAAAACTTAAAACATCTTTACCTTGTGCTTTAAGCTCTCTTGCCAATGCAGTAATAGCCATAGTTACAGATGGAGATAAATTTTCCATTCTACTTGCAATTTTCATTTTTGTCTTATCCTTTAATAAATTTGGATAGAATTATATCCAAAAAAACTTATAGAGTGGGTATGAATTTTACTATTGAATTATTAAATGAAAAAATTGATGTTAAAGTGATAAAAAGAAGAACAACTAAACATACATATTTACGCCTAAGAAGTAAAAATCTAATAGAGATTTCTACTAACATTTATTTTACAAAAAATGATGCAAAATATCTAATTGAAAACAAAATAGAGTGGTTAGAAAAGAGGTTACAATTTTTAAAAACAAATTGTTTATCTTCAAGGGAGTATTATTTTTTAGGTACAAAATATGAAATGGGTAATATAAAAATAGATTTTGATATTTTTTATAAAGAAAAATCAAAAGAGATTTTACCAAGAATTGTAGATAAATATTCAAATATGATGAAACTTTTTCCAACAAAATTAAAATATAGAAAAAACAAAAGAGTTTGGGGAAGTTGCAATTATAAAAATGAGATAAATTTTAATATTAATTTGATGAAATTACCAATGGAATTGATAGAATATGTGGTAATACATGAATTAGCTCATATAAAACACAAAAATCATTCAAAAAAATTTTGGAATTTAGTTGAATATTATTGTGAAGATTATAAAAAAAGGGAAAAACTGTTTAGGAATTTTTTATAATCTTTCTGATTTGTTCAACTTTTTCATGTAATTCTTTATTTGTAATATTATTTTCAAAAATCCCAAAAGAACGTTCATCGTAGTATTCTTTTCCCTCTTTAGAAAGCTCTTTTTTTTCAATGATATTTGTTACAAAAAACTTAATATCATCTATGTTTGCAATGTGAGATTTTTTTAATAACGTATTTATTAAACTCTTGTTATACTCAAACTCCATTTTATAAACAGGATGGGTTAATACAAAATATAAAATTTGTCTTTTAACATATGCAAATTTTATCCCTTTTTTTAATTTCAAAGGTAGAATTTCAATAAACCTTTGAATTGTTTCATGGGTATTAATCTTCCTAAATTCAGGACAATTTTTAATATGAGAAAGTATTTCATTAATTTTTTTCATGCTTTTATTATAGCAGGAATTTTATTATCTTTTAGTGGATGTGGATACAAAGGTAATCCAACATATGTAGATTCAAGTAAAGAAGTATCAAAATAATGGTATATGATTATGTAATAATTGGTTCAGGTGTAGCAGGTTTAAATGCAGCTAGACTAATTCCAAAATCAAAAAAAGTATTAATTTTATGTAAAAAAGAACCTTGGGAATGCAATACCTTTTATGCCCAAGGGGGAGTTGCAACTGCTGTTGATGACAGTGATATTCCTGTTCATATCAAAGATACCCTTGTAGCTGGTGCTCAATATAACGATAAACAAGCAGTAGAACTATTGAGTAAAAACTCATTAGCTTGTATCAAAGATTTGATTAATGATGGATTGCAATTTGACTTAAATGCCAAAGGTGAATTAGCATTTACAAAAGAGGCAGCACATAGTAGAAGTAGAATTTTACATGCAGATGGTGATGCTACCGGAAGAATGATTCATCTATTTTTATTATCTGAATGTAAACATGAAATAGTTACAAATGCAGTTGTCAATGATTTATTGATACAAGATGATATCTGTTATGGTGTTCAATACTATATAAGTGAAACAGAACAAAAAGTGGCGTATGCACACAATACTATTATAGCTAGTGGTGGAGTGGGTTCTATATATAAATATCACACAAATTCAGTTACAGTTGCAGGTGAGATTCAAGGTATTTGTATAGAAAAAGGTTTGAAACTAAAAGATATGGAGATGATGCAGTTTCATCCAACAGTATTCAAAGGTACATCTTTTGCCAGAAAAGCTCTATTAAGTGAGGCTTTAAGAGGTGAAGGTGCTTATGTAGTTGATGAAAATGGTTATAGATTTTTATTTGATTACCATGAAGATGGTGAGTTGGCTCCAAGGGATGTAGTAAGTCGTTCTATTTTTGACTACAATCAAAAAACTGGATTAGGAATTTTTTTATCATTTGAAAGTTTTGAAAAGAATGCTTTTAGAAAAAGATTTCCTAATATATACGCAAACTTCAATGACTTAGGTTACGATTTACCATTTGAAAGAGTTCCTATCTCTCCAGCCTTTCATTACGCAATGGGAGGAATTCAAACAGGCTTAGATGCAAAAGTTTTAGGTATGAAAAATCTATATGCAATAGGAGAAGCTGCTTGTACAGGTGTTCATGGAGCTAATAGATTAGCTTCAAATTCACTTTTAGAAGGTATAGTATTTTCTAAAATAGCTGTAGATGATAGTATGAAACAAGATTTTAAAATCGATAAGCAAAACTATAAAAAAGAGATAAAAACTTATACAAGAAATAAAGAAATCGATAAAAATATAAAAGACAGAGTTAGAAAATTGATGTGGGAAAATGCTGCCATAGTGAGGGATAAAGAGTCATTACAAAAAGCTTTGGATGAGATTAAAGAGTTTTTAAAAGAAGATATTGGTAGACTGTTAACTTTAAGATTGCTAACAGCGCAATCAATACTAACTGCTGCAATTGGGAGAGAAAAATCACTTGGAGCACACTTTATTAAGGAGAAACAATGTTAAAAGTCTTGATGACATTATTGTTATCATCAGTTGCATTATTTGCAAGCGCGGGAGCAAGTACAGGAGAGATTCCTGATTTGACTATGACATGGGTTGGATTCGCATGTTTATTCATTTTCGTTGTAGGTTACTACTTCGTTGCTGCTGAAGAAAAGTATGAGATTGATAAAGCAAAACCAGCTTTATTTATTGGTACTTTTATGTTTATTTTAGTTGCATTGTATTATGCATTAAATCACCTAGATATGGGATTGGTTAATACTCAAGCGCAACATCTAATTTTGGAAATTGCTGAGATTTTCTTCTTCTTATTTGTTGCTATGACTTATATTGAATCATTAATTCATATGGGAGTATTTGATAGATTAAAATATAACCTTGTATCAAAAGGTTACACATATAGAAAACTATATTGGGTAACAGGTTTTATTGCATTCTTCTTATCACCTATTGCAGATAACTTAACAACTGCACTTATTCTTTCAACAGTATTAATTACTATTGAAAAAAGTAGAAAAGATTTCTTAGTTCCTGGTGCAATTAATATTGTAGTTGCAGCAAATGCAGGTGGGGCTTGGTCGCCATTTGGAGATATTACAACTTTGATGGCATGGACTGCAGGAAAGGGAGTATTCACTGACTTCTTATTTTTATTCCCATCAGCTGTATTAGGTTATTTTGTTACTGCATTTTTATTATCTAGAGTTGTACCTGATACAGTTCCTGATTTTGATGCTTCAAAAGAGAAAAAACCAGCAATGGCAGAGGGTGCAAAAGTTGTAATGGGACTTGGTGTATTTACAATATTTTGTGCTGTAATGTCTCACCAAGTATTACACTTACCAGCTATGTGGGGTATGATGTTTGGATTGTCTTTATTAAAAGTTTACGCATACGGGTTAAAGAAAAAATATGGTACAGAACATTTTAATATTTTCCATTCTATGGCAAAAATCGAAAATAATACTTTAATGTTTTTCTTTGGTATTTTAGCTGCAGTTGGGGCTTTATATTTTATTGGTTGGTTAGCACTAGCTTCACATGTATATCGTCCAGATGTATTAGGACCAACTTGGGCAAATATTGGAGTTGGATTCTTATCTGCAATCGTTGACAACGTTCCAGTTATGTCAGCAGTTCTTAAAGCAAACCCAGAAATGGGACTTGACCAATGGATGCTTGTAACACTTACAGCTGGGGTTGGAGGTTCTCTTATCTCATTTGGTAGTGCTGCCGGTGTTGGAGTTATGGGTAAACTTCACGGTATTTATACTTTTAGTTCACATATGAAATATGCATGGACTATTCTTTTAGGTTATATAGTTTCTTGTTCTGTATGGTATTTTCAATATCATATATTAGGAATTAGTCACTAAATTCTTTTAAATAAAAAAGAGATTTTCTCTTTTTTATTTTTATTTCTGCTACAATATGTAAAATTTTTTTATTTTTTTTTACTTATTTATTATTTTATTAATACTTTTTACTTATAATAATAATTACTTTTAGTTATTAGAGGACTAGTTAATGAAAAATTTAACAATAAAATCAAAGCTTTTAGTAATAGTTGTATCGACAATTTTACTTGTATCTATAATCATTGCTACAAAAGCTGTTTTATCATTAAAACATACATCTGAGGAGAGTATAGAGTATTATACTCAACAAGCTTATAAAAATAAAGAGTTAACACTTAAAAACTATGTTTCCATGTCAACAAAAAGTGTTCAAACTATTTATGATGATTATAAAAATGGTGAAATAAGTGAAGCTGATGCAAAAAAGCTTGCTATGTCAACTGTTAGAAAGTTTAGATTTGGAACAGATGGATATTTTTGGATAAATGATACATCTTATAATATGTTAATGCACCCAATCTCCGAAAAACTTGATGGGAGTAATGTTGCAAGCCAAAAAGATACAAATGGTAAAGAGTTTTTTGTTGAATTAGTAGAAAAAGTAAAAAAAGATGGTAGTGCTTTAATAGAATACTATTGGAATAAACCAGGTTTTGATAAACCACAGCCTAAATATAGTTATGGAGAACTCTTTGAGCCTTGGGGATGGATAATTTGTACAGGAAGTTATTTAGATGATGTACAAAAAGATATTCAAACCATGCAAACAAATGGTGAAGAAGATGTAAATAATTCTATTTTATTTATGATAGTTATGGTTATAGCTGTTATTATTATTATCTCAATTATTGTAATGTTTGTAACAAACAAAATGATTGTACAACCTATATCTAAACTAACAGCAACTGTAAAAGCTTTGACAAAATTTTCTAGTGCTGATCAAAAAATCAATATAGATTCAAAAGATGAAATAGGGGATTTAGCTAGATATTTCAACGAATATTTAGATTCAATAAGAAAAGTTGTAGCTCAAGATCAAAAAATAGTTGAAGAGAGTGAAAAAGCTATTGAGATGGTTAGAGCTGGATTTTTCACTTATAGTGTTCAAAGTGAATCTCAGAATAGATCTACAAATGATTTAAAAAATGCAATTAATACTTTAATATCTGACTTAAGTGAAAAATTTGGGACAATAAGTCATGCTTTAACTGAGTATGGAAAAAGTAATTTTGAACATGAATTTAAAGTTGATAATGTAAGTGGTACAATAGGTTCTATCTCTGTTGGGACAAAAGCAATAGGAGATAATGTTTCTGAATTACTTGCTACAATTTTAGTGAGTGGTGAAAGCTTAGCTTCTACAATAGATATTTTATCTACATCTGCAAAATCATTATCAAAATCTGCAAATGAACAAGCTGCATCTTTAGAAGAAACAGCTGCTGCTGTTGAAGAGATTAATAGTAATATTCAAAATTCAACTTTAAATATAGAAAAAATGAAGATAATTGAGGATGGAGTTTTAACATCTGCATCAAAAGGTCAAGATTTGGCTTATAGAACAGTTAGTTCGATGGATGATATTAATGAACAAGTAAATGCAATAAATGAAGCGATTACAGTTATTGATCAAATAGCATTCCAAACAAATATATTATCACTAAATGCAGCAGTTGAAGCTGCAACAGCAGGAGAAGCTGGGAAAGGATTTGCTGTAGTTGCTCAAGAGGTTAGAAACCTTGCAAGTAGAAGTGCAGAAGCTGCTAAAGAGATTAAAGATTTAGTAGAAAATGCAACAATAAAAGCAAATGATGGTAAAAAAATAGCTGATGAGATGATTGTAGGTTATGATGAATTACAAAAAGCTATAAATGAAACAAAAGAGATTATTGATGATGTTGCAAGTGCAAGTAAAGAACAAGGTATTGGAATTGCACAAATCAATGATGCTATAAATGTGTTAGATAAAAATACACAAGAAAATGCAAGTGATGCTACAAGTATTGCAGACTTGTCTAATGAGGTAAAAGAGTTATCTGATAATCTAATAACAATTGCAAATAATGCTAAGTTTAAAGAGAAAGCAAGAAAACAAATATCAGATATAAATCTTACAAACCAGCTTAATAATCTTAAATTACAACATGTAATATTCAAAGAAACATCTTTTGAACTGTTAAAAGGAAATAGTGAAAATACAAAGGTAAAATCTGAAACTGAGTGTAATCTTGGAAATTGGATGATGCAAAGTGAAAAAGATGGAAAAGCATTTACTAAAACTGGAAATTGGGAAAAACTTAAAGAATCACATGTAAAAGTTCATAGAGGAGTTCAAGAGTTTATTAATAAAAATAATGAACATGCCACAAATGATGAGTTGATTAAAATAGGTAATAATATTGAAAATGCAACAAGTATTGTGTTTGAATGTTTAGACCAAATAAAAATTGATGCAACAAGGGGATAAAAATGTATAAAATTGCAATAGTTGATGATGAAATTTCAATTTTAGAGATGATGAAAAAATTTCTAAGTAGAAGAGAAGAGTTAGAGATTGAATTATTTGAAAATCCAGAGACTGCATATAACAAATTAGTTAGCAATAACTATGATATTATTATTTCAGATATTATGATGCCTCAAATGGATGGGGTAGAATTACTTAGAAAAATCAAAGAAAAAAAACCTAATCAAAAAGTTATAATGATGACTGCATACTCAACAGAGGATAGACTTATTGAATGTGATGAATTAGGTGCAACTGATTATATTACAAAACCTTTTATCTCATTAAGAGATGTAGAAAATAAAGTATTAGATAATCTTGGACTATAAGATTGAAGCTAGATTTTCTAGCTTCATAACCTTCAAAATCAACTCCACACAAATCCTAATCACTTCTTAACACCTTTTTAGATAAAATCACAAATTAATAGAATAACATAAGGAATCTACTTAATGAAACATGTACCAATAGTTGTATTAGATTTTGGTAGTCAATATACACAAATTATTGCAAGAAAACTTAGAGAAGCAGGTGTTTATTCTGAAATTGTGCCATACAATGAAAGGATAGAAGATATATTAGCAAGAACACCAAAAGGTATTATCTTAAGTGGTGGTCCAGCTTCTGTATATGCAATTGATGCATATCATCCAGATGAAGAGATTTTTAATTTAGGTCTTCCTATTTTAGGAATTTGTTATGGGATGCAACTTATTTCTCAATTTTTTGGTGGAAGCGTAATACCAGCAGATCATCATGAATATGGAAAAGCTAAACTTACTTTTTCTAAAGAGTGTGATATTTTCAAAGATACAAATGATGGACAAACAGTATGGATGTCACATGGGGATAGAGTTGAAAATATTCCAGAAGGTTTTGAAGTAATTGGAACAAGTGAAAACTCTCCATTTGCAGCCATTGCAAATGAAAAAGAAAATATTTATGCTTTCCAATTTCACCCAGAGGTTTACCATTCAGAACATGGTTCAAAAATCCTTAAAAACTTTGCAAAATTTGTTTGTAATTGTGAATCAACTTGGAATATGGGTTCATTTGCAAAAGAACAAATCAAAAAAATCCAAGAGCAAGTTGGTAATAAAAAAGTTCTTTGTGGTGTAAGTGGTGGAGTTGACTCTTCTGTTGTGGCAACTTTATTAGCTGAAGCTATTGGTGATCAACTTATTCCAGTATTTGTTGATAATGGATTACTAAGAGCGAACGAAAGAGAACAAGTAGAAGCTATGTTTAAAGCTAGAGGTGTAAACCTAATAACTTGTGATGCAAGTGAAACTTTCCTTTCTAGATTAGCAGGTGTAACTGACCCTGAAACAAAAAGAAAAATTATCGGTGAAACATTTATTGAAGTATTTGATGAAGAAGCAAAAAAACACAATGGTATTGAGTTTTTAGCTCAAGGTACACTTTATACAGATGTTATTGAATCTGTATCTGTAAAGGGACCTTCAAAAACTATCAAATCTCACCACAACGTTGGTGGACTTCCAGATTGGATGACATTTGAGCTAATTGAGCCATTAAGAGAAATCTTCAAAGATGAAGTTAGACTTCTAGGATTAGAACTTGGACTTCCACAAGATATGATTGGACGTCATCCTTTCCCAGGCCCTGGACTAGCTATCAGAGTTATGGGAGATGTAAATAAACCAGATTTAGATCTTCTTAGACGTGCAGATGTTATCATGTTAGATGTTTTACATGCAACAGGATACTATGATAAAACATGGCAAGCATTTACTGTACTACTAAACGTAAAATCAGTAGGTGTTATGGGTGATAACAGAACTTATGATAACACAGTATGTGTTAGGATAGTAGAAGCAACAGATGGTATGACAGCAACATTTGCACATATTCCACATGATATCTTAGAGACAATTTCAAGAAGAATTATCAATGAAGTTGATGGGATTAATAGAGTGGTTTATGACATATCATCAAAACCACCAGCAACAATAGAATGGGAATAAAAGCGATAGCTTTTATTCATCTTGCACTAGATTTAGGTTCGAGGTACTTTTAGTACATCTTCACCTAAATTTAGCACAATCTAAACAAAATCTCTCGCTTTTAAGATATTACTGCTTTATTCGAGGTTAGAATAATTTTCTAACGAAAGCTTTTCCTCGTTTTATTTTAAAAATCCAATGGACTTTTTATTTCATTTTTATTTAACTCTTTTACTACGTGTGTATATATCATTGTTGTTTCTATTGATTTATGTCCTAAAAGCTCTTGAATACTTCGTATATCTGTGCCACTCTGCAAAAGATGAGTTGCGTAAGAGTGTCTAAAAATATGAGAGGTTACTCTTTTATCTATATTTGATTTTTCAACTGCATTTTTTATATTTCTACTTAAAGTTACATCTAAAATATGATGTCGTCTTTGTTTTCCAGTTCTTGGGTCTTTTGAGATTTTATTCATAGGAAAAACATATTGCCATTTGGTTTCATATTTAGCCTTGGGAAATTTACGTTCAAGTGCATAAGGTATATATACGCTTCCATATCCATTGTTTAAATCTCTTTGGTGAAGCTCTTTTACTTTTTGTACTTGAATTTCAAGTTCATTTTTTATTTTTAATGGAAGTGGCAACGTTCTATCTTTGAGAGATTTACTATCCCAAATATAAATTTTATTAAAACCCTTGTGCTTGCACTCTCTTTGAGAAAGTCTATGTCTTTGACACGGATATTTTGTGCTTCTTTCATTCTTAATCCACATCCGTACATAAGCTTTACCATTAGTTGATAAACACCCGTCATATTTAATATAATACTTCTTACTTCATCTATAGTAAGCACTACTGGAATATGTTTTCTCTCTTTGGCTCTTAGCGCTTGAATGTTCTGATCTTTTAATGAGATATTTAAAACTTGTTCATATAAAAATAATATTGCATTAAATGCTTGATTCTGAGTTGTTGGACTTACATTTAGTTTTGTGGCAAGATAGGTTAAAAAATGTTCTATATCATTTTTGCCCATATCCTTTGGGTGTCTTTTATTATGGTAAAGAATATATCTTTTAGCCCAGCCAATATAACTTTGCTCTGTTTTTATACTGTAATGTTTAAATCTTATTTTATCACTCATAATATCTAGTAATTTTTTGCCCATTTTTAACTCCTGATATATTTAGCATTTTGTTAAACTATTACGATTTTTAATCAATAGCATAACATTTTGATAAGCTATTACGGATATACGTTAATAGTCTAACATTAAAAATTATATCAAATATACAATTTAGATTTAAAAAATATTACATATTGTAATATATTATTTAAAATATGCTATAACTAAACTATTTAAGGGCTTTATGATGATTTAATATTTTATCATAAAAAGTGTAGTCCTATTAGGTGATTTTATACATTATTTATATATAATGTATTACTAATAAATAGTTAGACACCAAAAGGAAAATTATGCAAGAACAGTTAATGTACATTGAATATAAAGGTGGAAACCTTGCAGGAAATGGGAGAATTGGTCGTGTTAAATTATCTAAAACAGGAAAAACACTTTATTATAAAGGTGCTGAGTTGCAATCTTTAAAAGGTGATGGATACAAAGAAAACTATAAAGACATTAAAACAGGCATAACTTTTTGGATTTCTGGTTGTAAAAAAGGTGGTAATGATACTTTGTATCCAGGTATCATTGAAATTGATGAAGATGTTCGAGAAGAGTATTGGTTGAATGTAAGAGAGTTACCTAAAAATATAAATAAAACTTCTTTTAGGTCAGAAGGAAAATATTCAAAAAGAAGACCTAAGTAAGTGTTGTCTAACAACACCTTGGAGAGAAATAAATTACCCTACGGCTAATTTATTTCTCAACTCAAACGTTATACAAATATATGAGGAATAATTATGTCTACAGAATATGATGGAAAAAGAATTTATAAATACATGAGTGCTAGTCAAGCTGAATATGAAATACGAGGTGACAAAGTTTATAAATTTATGAGTGCATCTCAACCAGTTTATCAAATTCGAGGTAATCGTATTCATGAATATATGTCTGCATCACAGGCAAAATTTGAAATAAGAGGTAATAAAATTCATGAGTTTATGAGTGCTTCACAAGCTATATATGAAATCAGATAACACCTATAGTAAATTCTTAAAAGGAAAATTATGAATGAAAAATTGAAAGAGTTAATGCAGATAATAGATAAGAATTTTGTTTTAATTCATGAAATTCTTGATACCAAAACACTATCTTTAGATGATGACTATACAAAGATTAATCATACCTACTACACAATGTTTTGTTCTCACTATGAATCATTCTTCATTTTAATCAATAATAATCATTTTAGTTCTGCTATTTTGTTATTAAGAACAATGCTTGAACTTTATGTTAAAAGTTTTTATCTCGAATTTATTGAAAAAGAAAAAAATACAAAAATTTTAGATTTTGTAGATGATAAAAAGCAATTTCCAAAGTTTTTTGATATGGTAAAAAAACTTGAACAACATACAGATAAATCTGGAGCAAAATTTAATGGTGTATTTCAACAATTTACAAAATCCAAATTAGCTAGCTATGAAAATTTTTCATTATTTAGTCATGGAAAAGGTGAATATTTAAGAGCTAGTTTTATGCACAATAAATTAAGCTATACAAGTCAACAAATTTTAGATGTTGTTACAACAGCAAAAGGTCTATTTGAAACATTCTCGCTTCTCATATTTTATATTCAAGGCTTTCATGATGATCTAAAAGATGTTATTAATGAACTACGAAAATAGTATAACAAAACATTGGAGAGAAATATTTGACCCTGCGGCTCAAATATTTCTCAACTCAAACGTTATACAAAGGAAAAACTATCGAAGCAAATGAAATATTAAATATAGCACCTAATGGAATTATTTTTGATTCAGATGTTATTATAGAGTTACATCAAAAAAATGAATTAAATTCAATATTATGTAATTTACATACTCGTCAAATTAATGTTTATATACCCAAAGATATTTCTTCTATTGATAACTTTAATCCAGAATTAGTAAGTGTTGTTAATCAATATATTACAGATGGGTACTTGCAAGAGCTTACTCTTAATATCTCAAATAGTGAAGTGTATGAGGAACTAAATAAATTTCCTTTTGATGAAGGAGAACTATTCGTTTATTCACTTGCTGACACACATGAATTATTAGTTATTTCAAATGACAAAATATCAGCCTATAGTTATTTAGTATATAAAAATAATACTAATTTACAATATGGTGTAGTTTCAACAGATGAATTATTAGAAAATTTTTATTCAGAAAGTGCAGTATTAAGGACAAGAAGAATGTCAAATTATAAATTTCTTCAGTTGTTAGGTTATGAAGTATCTGATATTCAACGAATAACTAAGTCAAAGAGAAGAGAAAAAGAGTGGTTTAAAGCTAAAGAGATAGCAATTGAAAATAAGAAAATATTAAACATGTTCAGTTCAGAAAAAAACTTTTATATTTCAATCGGGAAACTTGCTGGGTCAATCTATGCTCTTGACAAAACAACGGATGACAAAAGCTTCCAAGAAGATGAACATTATAAAATGAATGTCGGATTGAAAATTAAGAGTACAAGTAGAGATATTAAAAATATGGTGCTTACGAGGAAAATAGAAGCTGAGCCATTTGACTATTGGGAGTATAATAATATTGCTTACAATGCTATTATTAAATATATGAAGCACGCAAGTTTTTTAATACCACTTTTGGATAATAGTATAAATAATAAATATATTGGAACTATTACAGAGGAAGAATATCAAACTTGTATATCGTTTACAGCTAAATTTAGAAATTTATTTGATAAATACAGAAGAAGTGTATAACAAATCAGATGAGCCAATAAATTACCCTGCGGGAAATTTATTAACTCACTTCAACCGTTAGCTAATAAAATATAATGAGGAGATTTTATGATTGAAGGAATTATAATTGGAGTAATATCCAGTTTTATATTTTTACTTATAAGTTTAATAATTAAAGATTGGCTTTGGCCAAAATATAAAGCATCAATTTATCAAGGAACAAGATTAGATGGCGATTGGAAAGTATTCTATAACAATGAAACTACACACTCTGGCATAATTAAATTTACACAAAATGGTATCAATATTATTGGAGAATCTGCTTTAGACAAAAATAGAAGAGGAGAAAGTATTGAACGGAGATATAAATATACAGGTAAAATTCTTAGAAATTCCATTATATTTACTTTTGAAGATATAAATAATCCTTTAACAAATGGTGGAACTATGGTATTGGACTTTTCTGATAGTGATTCTAAAACTATTAAAGGTAAATCAATATATTATAAACCAGAGTTAAACAGTATTGATACTACTGAAGTAACTTTGGAGTATAAGCCTAGCTAACAAATCCTAGAAGTGAACAAGGGGATACTTGCGATAATTTAAGCTTTAAAGCCTAAGAAAGCTAGAATGTAATTCAAATAATCAAGTGGTTAAATACCCTCGTCCACTTAATTCAAACGTTAGGAGTATATTATGGAATATATTTGGATTTTGCCAATTGCATTAGTTATTTTACTTCAATTTTCTGCAATGGTGGTTGTTGCTAATGAAGATATATTATATTCTACAGAGGAAAAAATAAAAAAAATACTTTTTATTATATTTGTACCAATTGTTGGTGCAGTAATTGAATTGAGAAAATTAGATAAATATGCAAGATACCATAAAGATAAAGATGGAAATGAAGTTATGGTTTATGCATTTTGGGAATATTATACAACTTCACAATCAGGTGGAAACGACGGTGGATTTGGAGGCAGTGACGGTAGTGATGGCGGAGGTGGAGGAGATTAAGCTCCTAACAAAACCTTGGAAAGAAAAACAAGGGTATACTGCGGTTATTTCAAACTTTTTAGAACAAAAAAGCTAAAATGAAATTTGAAATAATTAAGTGGTATCATACCCTTGTTTTTCAAGTCAAACGTTAGGAATACAAGTAGATGATAAAAGTAACACTTTACACAAGTTTAATTGTTGCATCTCTTTTTTCAATTTTATCTTTAATTTTTTATTTTGGAGATTGGAGTAGATTAATTTATGTTTTTGTTATGGGTCTTTTTATTGGTCTTGTTTTAGCTCCTGAAATAGAACCAAAAGCTTTTAAGAAACCATGGCTATTTCAAATACTTGGAGGAGCTATATTTGGTATTATATTAGCAATATTTTTTGGTTTTGAAATAAATGGAATAATTGCATTAGCAGGTATATTTGCTTTTTTAGGTTTTACTGCATCATCTTGGCTAAAGTATTTTCATGGATTTTAAATTCTTAACAAAACATTGAAATAATACACCAGAGCATGAATCTCCACTTTTAATCTAACAATCACAAAATTTATACTAAAAAATCTGTTTACAAAATACTTTTCGGAACTACTCTTCTAATTTTCACCTTAACTCTTTTTACTAAATCCACTTTACTGTCTGGATTCCATTTTAGAGATATTTTCCAAGCATTTTCCTCTTTCATCTCTTCTGCCATTCCAGATTTAATCTCTTTTGCTATTTTTTTAGAAGGGATGATTACAAAATTTTCTGTGTTTAGGTTTGCACTTCTTGGGTCGATGTTATATGTTCCTATTACACTTATTTCATCATCTACAACTATAGATTTTGCATGTAGTCCAAATATTGGAGCTTTTTTTAGTTGGTTTTGCATAACTTCTGACATGATTTTTTGTCTTATTTTTGCATCAGGTTTAAACTCATATATTTCAATTCCTGTTTTAAGTAGTTCTTCTCTATCTCTTTGGTAACCATTGAAGGCTTCAAGGTTATCTGTTGAGGCTAAACTATTGGTTAAGATTTTTATTTTTATCCCTTTTTGCGTAAGAGTTTTTAATATTTCTCTTGTTTTTTTAGTAGTTATCAAATAGGGACTTTGTATATATACAGATTTTTTACTTGATTTTAATAATGAAATAAGTCTATCTGTAGATACACCTCCACCTGCTAAAAATTTATTTGCAGTATTCTTACCTGGTATATCTGATATATACTCAACATTATCAAGCCATTGTATTTTTTTCTCTTCTTGAATCTCTTTGATAGCTTTTGGAATATCGTTTATCTTTTTTCTAACAGAGGGTACAAAATTTTTTGGATTACATGCATATTCGTTTAGTTTTGTAAAAATAGGTGTTTTAGTTTGGGGATTATTACTTTTTATCAAATCTTCTATTTTTACACTTAAACTATTTTCCCAAAACTCATCAAAAGATTTTTGGATATTTTTTGTAATACCACCTACTAATAACACATCTCTATCACGAAAATTATATTTATGGTCATATCCAAAATACTCATCTGCTATATTTCTTCCACCTGTAATTGAAACTTGACCATCAACTGTAAATGTTTTATTATGCATTCTTTGGTTTAGTTTATGAAAATCTGTGCTTAGATTTATGATTTTATCAAAAATGTTTTTGCCAATATTTGCCATTGGGTTATAGATTTTTATTTCGATATTTTTATGGGATGCTATTTTTAATAGATCTTCACCACTAGCCTCAACCATAATATCATCTACAAGTACTCTGACTTTGACTCCTCTATTTGCTGCTTGGATTAAATAGTTTGTGGCTATTAAACCTATATTATCAGTTGAGAAAATAAAATATTGTACATCAATAGTTTTTTGTGCTTTTTTTACAAGCCATGCACGAGATAACATAGCTTCGATTCCTTGTTCTAGTACGTAAACACCAGTTTTAATTTTCATTTTAGTCTCTACATCTTTTAGATAATGAGATAACATCAAATCATCTTTATTAGAGCTACAATTATCTATTATAGAAGCAAATAAGCTATTACTAAAAATAAAAAATGTAAATATGATTATATATAGTTTAGTTAATTTAGAAAAAGTTTGCAATAGGTAGTCCTTTTTTAAAGATTATAAATGATTAGATTTATAATTCTTTGGATTATACTTTTATCTTAGTTATTAAATAATAAAATAGGCTATTTTATCTATATGAATATAATTTATAGATTTTTTGTATTATTTTATTTAAACTTTCTCTTTAAAATAACACCCTAGAGGTTGAATCTTTACTTTTAAAAATGTTGAAAAATTAGATTTAGATGAGTTGAAAAACTGATGCAACTTTTTCAGCATAAAAAGTTTATTAGTGATTTAAAAAAGCGAATCTTTCTAATTCTCAGTTTGAAAAGATGATTAAATATTTTAATCTATTTTTATAGGAACTCATAGCCAACTTTTTAAATAACTTATCTTATTGCAAATTGCATTTTTTTAAAGTAAAATACCCTCAATGAAAATCTCATATCACCGAAGAAAAAAAATAAAAATCAGACGAATTGCTATAAAAGAACTACTCTCAAATGGTATTGATGATCCTAAAGAGTTAGCAAAAGAGCTTAAAGTTACTGTTCCTACTATCAAAAGAGATTTGGAAGCTATGAAAACCATGAGTGATGAGGATTTTACTTTTCAAAAAAGACAAACTTCCCAAGAGATACTTGATAAAAAGGATGAAATTTTACGAATGCTTGATGATGAAGAGTACTATACAGACAATGGTGATATAAATATTAGTAAAATAATGCAAGAACTTAAAACGAGTAGATCTACTGTTATATCTGTTTTAAATGGTGAATAACTATTTAAATCATAAGTTAGTATTACAATTTATCTTTTTTATTAAATATATTATTTTTTGCAATTCCTCAAAATAGTACCTAAGGCAAATTACTATAAAATAGATTCTCAATAAATAATCAATATTTATATAAACTAAAAAGAGGATATGATGAAAAACAGTAAAATTCTATTTATAATTTTATTATTAATATTAACAATTGTTTGGTTTTTGGCTGATACTTTAGCTCCTGAACCATTCACTTATTTTTCATTTCGTGCAGTATTTGTACAATATAGTGGTGTGATAGCAATGTCACTTATGAGTGTTGCTATGTTACTTGCCCTAAGATTAAAGTGGATTGAGCCATATTTAGATGGTTTAGACAAAATGTATCGTCTTCACAAATGGCTTGGTATAACAGCTGCAATTTTTGCAATATCTCACTGGTGGATGGCACAAGGTACAAAATGGATGGTTGGCTGGGGCTGGTTAGAAAAACCAGTTAGAAAAGCAGGTTCAGGAAGAGAATTAAGTGAAATTGAGAGTTTCTTTCGTAGCCAAAGAGGACTTGCAGAAAGTGTAGGAGAATGGGCATTTTATGGTGCAATTGTTCTTATAGTTTTAGCTTTAATTAAATATTTTCCTTACCATTGGTTTGTAAAAACACATAAGTTGATTGCTATCTCATATTTAGTATTGGTTTATCATACTATTGTACTTATGAAATTTGAATATTGGGCACAGCCTGTTGGTTGGATTATGGCTTTTATGCTACTTGGAGGAACTATCTCTGCAATATTAACTTTAACAGGAAAAATTGGAGCTTCTCGTAAAGCACAAGGAACTGTATCTAAACTAAATTATTATCCTAATTTAAAAGTTTTAGAAACAACTATTACTATGGACGAAAACTGGAAAGGGCATGAGGCAGGGCAGTTTGCTTATGTAACTGTAGATAAAAGTGAAGGGGCACACCCTTATACTATTGCATCAGCATGGGATGATAAGAAAGAATTAGTTTTTATAACAAAAGCTTTAGGTGACCATACAAGTAGATTAAAAGATAAACTAAAAGAGGGTATGAATCTTACAGTTGAAGGTCCTTATGGATGTTTTGATTTTAAAGATGAACAAGAACATCAAATTTGGGTAGGTGCTGGTATTGGTATTACTCCTTTTATAGCTAAACTAAAACAAAGAAAACAATCGCCTAAAAATATAAACGTTGACCTTTTTCATCCAACTGCAGAGTTTGAAGAAACTGCAATAGAGCAATTAAAAAAAGATGCAAAAGAAGCAGGTGTGAATATTCATATTTTAGTAAGTGGAAAAGACAAAAGATTATCAGCCGAACAAATACGTTCAGAAGTTCCTGATTGGAAATCATCTAGTATTTGGTTTTGTGGTCCTCAAGGATTTGGTCAAACACTAAAAGAGGATTTTATTGCAAATGGATTAGATTCAAAACATTTTCATCAAGAAATCTTTCAAATGCGTTAGGATAATAAAAAGTTTTTAAGAGAATTTCCCATTTTGTAAAGAATAAAACTATTCATTATCTTAATGGGAAGTTAAGAAGTTACGATATGATATTTTATAAAAAAGAGAATGACTTAAATTTAGTTTCTTGAAAATTTATATAAAGAATTATAGCTATTAAGAGATTTCTTTATATAATAAACAAAAAGGAATTATTTGTCATTTGATATATTTAATTTATCTTCAGAACTTACAAAAGCACTAGAAAAAAGTAACTATAAAACACCAACTCCTATACAAACAAAAGTAATACCTCTTGTAAAAACAAAACAAGATATTATGGCACAAGCAAAAACTGGAAGTGGAAAAACAGCTAGTTTTGTAATCCCCATACTAGAAGCACTAAAAGAAAATAAGTCTGAGAAAAAAGCAAAGATAAAAGTTCTAGTTTTGGCTCCCACAAGGGAATTGACCCTACAAATTGCCCAAACTTTTTCAACCTTAAGTGAATATTTTTCAAAGCAACCTAGTATTGTTTCAGTTATTGGTGGAGAGAAAATAGGAGATCAACTTTTAAAGATACAAAAAGGTTGTGATATTGTAGTTGCTACTTCTGGAAGACTGCTTGATATCATAAGTAAAAAACAGATTGATTTAAGCACTATTGAATATTTTGTTTTAGATGAAGCTGATAAGATGTTAGATTTAGGATTTGTTCAAGAGCTTGATGAGATT